>JBKGZF010000160.1:0-5806 GCA_046545715.1 Nitriliruptoraceae bacterium
CACCCAGCTACAGGACAGCTTCGGGGTCAACCTGCTGGCCCTGGTCGACGGCGTGCCCCGCACGCTGACGCTGGACCAGGCGCTCTCGCACTACATCGCTCACCAGGTCGATGTCATCACCCGGCGGACCCGCTACCGCCTGCGCAAGGCCGAGGAGCGTGCCCACGTCCTCGAGGGGTTGCTCATCGCCCTCGAGAACGTCGACGAGATCATCGCACTGATCCGCGCCAGCGACTCGGCGGACTCCGCCAAGGCGCAGCTGATGGACCGCTTCGAGCTCTCGGAGGTCCAGGCCCAGGCGATCCTCGACATGCAGCTGCGGCGCCTGGCACAGCTCGAGCGGCAGCGCATCCAGGAGGAGTACGACGAGCTCCAGGAGCTGATCGCCGAGCTGCGCTCGATCCTCGATGACCCGACCCGGGTCCGCGAGGTCATCAAGGAGGAGCTGCAGGCGATCCGCACGCGCTACGCCGACGAGCGCCGCAGCCGTGTGATCCCCGATGACGATGCGATGACCGTCGAGGACCTCATCCCCGTCGACGACGTCGTGATCACCCTGACCCGGGCCGGCTACGTCAAGCGCACGCCCGTCGACGCCTTTAGGACCCAGCGACGGGGCGGCCGTGGGGTGCGGGGCACCGACATGCGCGAGGACGACATCGTCTCGCGCCTGCTGACCTGCTCGACCCACGACCACCTGCTGTTCTTCACCAACCGTGGGCGGGTCTACCGCATCAAGGGCTACCAGGTCCCCGAGAAGTCACGCTCATCCAAGGGCGTCTACGTGGCCAACGTGCCCGGCCTCGCCCTGGAACCGGGTGAGACCGTCGCGGCGATGCTGGCCCTGCGCGGGTTCTCCGAGGACCGCTACCTGGTGTTCGCGACCCGTCAGGGCACGATCAAGCGCACCCGGCTCTCGGAGTTCGACTCGCCCCGATCGGTGCTGATCGCGATCAACCTCAACGACGAGGACGAGCTGATCCAGGTGGCGGTCACCGACGGTCAGCGCGACCTGATGCTCGTCTCACGGCGCGGGTACGCGATCCGGTTCCCCGAGAGCGACGCGCGGGCGATGGGACGCAACGCCGCCGGTGTGCGCGGCATGCGGCTCGGTGACGGCGACGAGCTGCTGGCGATGTCCCCGGTGTCCAGCCAGGAGCACGACGACGGGTCCTACCTGCTGGTGGTCACCGACCAGGGCTACGGCAAGCGCACCCCGGTCGTGCGCTATCCGACCCAGAAGCGCGGCGGGCTCGGGGTCAAGACCATCAAGCTCTCCCAGGCGCGCGGACAGCTCGCGGGCGCGCTGGTGGTGCCGTACGAGGCCGAGGTCCTGCTCGTCACCAACAACGGCACCCTGATCCGCATGGACCTGGCGGATGTGCGTCCGATGGGCCGCGCCACTCAGGGCGTGTCGCTGATGCGGCCGGGCGCCGAAGCGGCCGTCGTCGCCGTCGCGCTGGTGGTCGAGGACGAGGCGGACGCCGCCGCCGTCGACGCCGAGGGGGTCACCGGCGAGCAGTAGGCTCCCCTGCTCGCAGCGGTCGCTCCGGTCGCTGCGCTCGACCGCAAGGACCCGTCGATGTCGCGTCTCCTCGCTCCCGCGCTGGTCGTGGCCCTGCTCATGGTGGGCTGCTCCTCCGAGGGCGACGTGTTCGCCCTGGAGGTCGGTGACTGCTTCGATCAGTCACAGCCCGCGGATGGGACCGTGACATCGGTCGAGCCGGTGGCCTGTGATCTGCTGCACGATCACGAGGTCTACGCCGTCTTCAGGCTCGAGGACGATCGGTGGCCTGGAGACGAAGCGGTGGCTGACGCCGCGGAGGAGGGCTGTCTCGAGCGGTTCGAGGGCTACGTCGGGGTGGAGTACGCGGACTCCGAGCTGGAGGCCGCTGCCTTCTGGCCGACCGAGGAGTCCTGGCAGGAGCGCGACGACCGGGAGGTCGTGTGCTACCTCGGCCACCCTGACCAGCAGCTGACCGATCCGATGCAGGGCTCCGAACGTTGATCTTCCGACCGGTTCGGCGATGAGATCCGCACCGGTAGCATCCACCCGCTGGCGCGAGAGGGACACCACGTGGTCCGACGACGGTTGACGATCAAGCGGATCGATCCTTGGTCGGTGCTGAAGTTCGGCGCCGTGGCCAACGTCGTGCTGTTCGTGATCCTGATGCTGGTCGCCGCCGCGGTGTGGTACATCATCGACCGGCTCCGCCTGATCGATCAAGCCTGCCAGATCGCGCTCGACCTCGGCTTCAGCTCCTGCGGCGTCGATGGGGGCAGCCTCTTCAAGGTCCTCGCCCTGCTCGGTGGCATGGGCGTGATCGTCATGACCGTGGTGCTGGTGTTCCTGGCCTTCCTGCACAACCTCATCGCGGATCTCACCGGCGGAATCGTGATCGGCGCGGTCGAGGACGGCTCGACCGCGATCTCGGGCGCCAAGCGACCGGGTGTGACCGCCAGCGCTCACGGCGACGGCGATGCCGAGCGGTACGCAGCGGGATCGCGCAAGGCCGCCGGGCGCGAGGATGCCAGCGGCCATACCCGGGCGCAGCCGGGCGGAACCAGCGACGACTCGTCGCTCTTCGGCGGGCGCTGAGACCTCGCCTGCGCGGCTCGGCTCGCCACTACGGGCTTCGCGCGTTCGCCCCGGTCGACGGGCCTCGCTACGCTGCCGCGCCGCGACGCGGTCCGCCGCGTCGCCCGGGGCCAATAGCTCAGTCCGGTTAGAGCGCACCCCTGATAAGGGTGAGGTCGATGGTTCAAGTCCATCTTGGCCCACAGCATCACGGCCGGTCCTCGGCGAACGCTGGCGGGCGAGCCCGTCGGCTCCCTCACCGGGGCTGAGCCCTCCGACACACCTGCCCGATCGGCCGGTTGCGCACTGGATGAGCCCGTACGCGCGCTTCGCGAGCGCATGGATCGTGCGGCTAGCCCACGTCGAGCGCAGCCTTCGCGCATCTACGCAGTGAGCGCGGCTCAATAGGGACCTTCTACCCCATGCCCTATTGACAGTGGTCATCCGCACACGTTGTGTGATCCGCGGGAGTCTCCCGGGAACGGCTGTTCGGCCGTGGGAGCACGGGAGGAACGGGCTGCGTGTCATCCGCATGGGGGGCGGTTGTGGGCAGGCGAGTGCTCATCTGGGTGTCGGTCTTCGCACTGTGGGCGTCGGGGGTGATCACCCCGGCGCCAGCGGTTGCCAGCACGCATCCGCAGGTGCGCAGCGAGCTGGTCACCGCGGCCACGCGACTGGCCGAGACCAGCATGGTGGCCGAGCTGACCGAGACCATCCCGGGGTTCGGCACCAACCCCGGGCTGCTGTTGGGCCTGCACGAAGCGTTCGGGGCCCTGGCTGGGATCTCCGAGCTCGGCGACATCGAGGGTCTCACCGCGGGGGGCTTCTCGTTCGAGAACCTGCAGTTGGATGACGGCGCGACGAGCGGCTCGTTCGACCTCAGCGCGGACCGGTCGGTCGAGGCGCCCATCATGCTCGTCGAAGACGATGTGCAGCTGCTCGGTGAGGAGGTGCCGGTCACGGTCAGCATGCCGGCGACCACCATCAGCTTCGAGTACGACGGGTCGTTGGGGGGTGGTGAGTCATTCGCGCTGGTCGACCTGCCCACCCTCACGCTGGAGCTCGAGGTCAACGAGACGGTCGCGCTGCCGGTGCAGTTCGGCTTCGCGGATGCCACCGCCAGTGGGGACATCTCGTTGCAGACCGCGGTCGCGGTGACCCCGGCTGACCCGGATGGCGACGGCCGGTTGACCAGCGACGAGCTCGACACGCTCGCCATCGAGGATCTGGTCGAGCTCGACTTCCCCACGGCGGACGACGGCACCGACGACCTGGACATCGACCTCGACCTCACCGCCGACATCTACGGGGAGGAGTTCGGTGGCACGGTCACGGTCAACGATGAGGACCTCTTCGGCGACCCACCGGCCGAGATCGACTTCACCGCGGATGGCGGCAACCCGATCGACCTGCTGACCAACGTCGGTCCGGACCTGGCCATCACGGCGCTGAGCCAGTACGTCTCTGGCTTCGGGTTGGCGATGATGGGAGGTGACGTCGATCTACCCATGCTCGATGACGGGATCTTCATCCCCGGGGATCTCGGCGATCTCGAGGAGGCCGACTTCGATCAGGTCTTCGACGCGATCCAGCCGCTGATGGACTACGTCGAGCCGCGCTCCATCGGCCAGATCGTGTGTGGCACCACCGCCACCGCCCCCGAGGACGGCGAGGACGACGGCATCCCGGCTGGCAGCGTCCGCCACCTCGAGGCCGGTGACACCGTGCACTGCCGCGCCTACACCTCCGACGACGCGGACGCCGTTACCTGGTCGTTCGGCAACGCGAGCGACCTCGATGGCGACGAGGACACCGAGACCATCGGGGTCGAGCCGACCCGCAACGTCACCGCGACCATGGACGAGGATGGCAAGCTGGACGTGTCGCTCGAGTTCACCCCGGAGGACGGTGACGAGCCGCTGACGGTCCTACCGCGTCCCGACACGATCCAGGAGTTCCTCGCTGAGCTGGCCGACGCCGAGCTGATCCCCACCACCACGGATGACGTCCCGGAGTTCGACTACGACCCGGACCTCGAGGCCTTCACCTTCCCGATCTCCACCGTGGTCGAGGACATCCAGCGCGATGCGACCGCCAACGCCGGCAACAACCTGGTCGCAGAGACAGGATTGACCGGCCTCGGAGCCTCGGGCGAAGGTGATCTGGACCTCGATTTCGGCCCGATCGAGGCGGCCATGACCCTCGGGCTGATCATCACCGACGACGTGGCCGACATCAACCCCGATGACCCGGGCGACGACGATGAGGACGAGCCGGGCCCGGGCGACCGCTTCTTCGTCCGGTCGCAGGAGGGTCCGGTGCTCTCGGTCGAGGAGGTCACGCTCGACGGCAGCCTCGGGCTGGAGGGGCGTCTCGGCTTCCTGGAGGTCGAGGCCAACGGCGAGGCGAGCCTGAACCGTCCAGACGATGAGCCGGCGTTGCAGGTCGAGCTCACCACGCCCTCGAGCGTCACCGTCGGCGACCACACCGATGACGACGCGATCCTGCTGCGTGAGCTGCTGCGACAGGGAGCCGCGGACGCGATCGACGCGGCGGTGAACCTGGCGTTCGACAGCACCTTGACCGTGGCGTCCTCCGCGGCCGGCATGGATGTCAGCGGCGAGGTCGACGTCGACTGGGACCTCAGCACTGGCACGCGGACGATCACCGCTGACACCGACTTCGAGGACGAGCTCGCGCCCTTCGACCGTGCGGACGAGCTGGCGTACCTCGACGACGGTGGCGACGACGCGACCTTGTTCACCACCACGAGTGGGGCGCAGCTGCTCGACATGCCCGGCCTGGTCGGCTCCTATCTGGTCGCCGACGACGGTGAGCGCTGCCAGATCACCACCGTGGTGTCCGACACCTCGCTGCGCTGCACCGATCAGCGCACCGACGAGCAGCTCGAGTTCGTCCCCGGCGAGTCCTACACGGTCCGCGGGAACACGCTCTCGCACCTGACCGAGATCCTCGCCGCGCTCGAGGAGCTCGCGGGCTACCTGGAGACGGTCGTCGACGACGAGGCGATGGCGCAGTCCCTGCCCGTCGTCGGTATCACCCCCGGGCAGCTGGTGGGCCAGATCGGTGAGCTGCGGCGGATGGTCGACGAGTTCCGCGGCGGTCAAGCCGCCCAGATCGACTGCGAGGTGCAGGGCGACGACACGGACGTGCGCGCGATCGAGCTCGCCGACGCCAACGTCGACGTGATCGCCTACGCCTGCCTGG
>JBKGZF010000161.1:0-5781 GCA_046545715.1 Nitriliruptoraceae bacterium
GCGCCACCGCCAGCCGGCACCCTGGCCTTGCGTGTCGGACCGCTCGTGCAGCGCGCGGGCCGCCGCGACGACGTCGTCCTCGGCGAGCAGCACGGCGTCCGCTGCCGGACCGAGCGGCACGTAGGAATCGTGGGAGCGCACCGACGCGACGGGGCAGGAGTAGCCCACCTCCGCCAGGCGCGCGAGCACTGCGTCTGCGATCCCCCCGCCGGTGGCACGCGCCTCGTCTGCGACGAGCACCGATCGGCACGTCGCGGCCTCCCGGACCACCGCTTCGTGCGGCAGCGGCGCCAACCAGCGCAGGTCCACCACACGCAGAGCGATGCCCTCCCGGGCGAGCCGCCGAGCGGCACGCAGTGCCATCGGCACACCGTTGCCGTAGGTGACCACCAGCACGTCCTCCGCCTCGGCGTGGTAGCGCGCGACCTCACCGGGCAGCAGCACCTCTCCAGCGGCCGGATGATCGGTCAGCCAGCCCTGGTCGCCCTCGTCGTGGAGGTCACGTCGGTGGTAGAGGGCGATCGGCTCGACCAGCGCGACGACCCGTCCATCCACCGCGGCCATGCCGAGCGCGCCGCGCAGCAGCCCGACCGCATCATCGCCCCGCGCGGGCACCGCGATCGCCAGACCCGGGATGTCGCGCAGCGCACCGATCGAATCGTCGTTGTGGAAGTGGCCACCGAAGCCCTTCTGGTAGGCGAGACCAGGCAGCCGCACGACCATCGGGTTGGTGAACCGCCCATCGGAGAAGAAGGCGGTCGAGCACGCCTCACCACGCAGCTGGTCGAGCGCGTTGTGGACGTAGGCGAGGTACTGGATCTCGGCGATCGGCAGCATCCCCAGCAGCCCGAAGCCCTGCGCCAGGCCCAGGATGGAGGTCTCGTCGAGCAGGGTGTCGAAGACCCGGTGGCGGCCGAAGGCACGCTGCAGGCCGGACGTGATGCCGTAGACCCCGCCTTTGACCCCGACGTCCTCACCGAAGACCACGGTCTGCGGACGCCGCAGCAGCTCGTCGTGCAGCGCCGCGTTGAGGTGGCCGGCCAGGGTCCGCTGCCCCGCCGTCGTCGCTTCCTCCGGCAGCCGCCCGCGCGGGTGGATCTCGCGGCGCGCGTCCGCATCGAGCGGCTGGTCCGCGAGCGACGCCCGTACCACCTCGGCATGGTGGGGCGCCAGCGGGCCGACCACCTCGGCGGCCGTCTCCAGGTGGCCCGCGCCGCGCAGCTCGCGGGCGCGGGCACGCAGCCGGTGGCGTACCGAGGCGACCAGCTCCTCGAGCTGGGCACGGGTGGCCGCGCCGGTGCTCAGCAGCTGACGGGCGGTCCGCGCCACGGGGTCGCGGCCCTCCTCGACCTCGATCTGCTCGCGGGAGCGGTAGCCGAGCTCCACGTCGCTGCCCGCGTGCCCGAGCAGCCGGACGGTCTCGAGGTGGAGGAAGACCGGGGTGCGGTGGGTTCGGGCCCGCTCGACCGCACGTTGGGCGGCCTCGGCCACCTCGTGCAGCTCGCCCCCGGCACGGACGTAGGCGATCCCCGGCAGCTGCGCGACCGTGCGCTCCACCCAGTCCCGAGGGGTGGGTGTCGAGATCCCGATGCCGTTGTCCTCGCACACCAGCAGCAGCGGCACGGGCAGGCCGGCTCGGCGGGCCCATCGGGCGGCGTTGAGGCCCGAGAGGGTGCTGGCGTGGTTGAGCGAGGCATCACCGAACGAGCACACCACGATCGCGTCGTGCGGGACGTCGGCCGCGGCCGTCGGCAGCACCCCCATCGTCCGCCTGCGGCCGAGCGCGACCGCCAGACCGACCGACTTCGGCACCTGCGAGCCGATCGTGGAGGTCTGCGGCACGATCCAGCGCTCACGGCTGCCCCACACCTTGTGCCGGCCCCTGGAGACCGGATCGTCGCGGTCGGCCATGAGGCTGTGCAGCACCGCGTCCACCTGGTCGGTGGCTCCCGCACGACGTGCCCGCGCGAGCACGAACGCCCCCGAGCGGTAGTGCAGCAGGGCGGGGTCGCCCGGCCGGGTCAGCGCACCGAGCACGACGTCGTCCTCGTGCCCGGCCGAGCTGATCGTGTAGTAGCCCTCGCCCTCGGCGCGCAGCTCCCGAGCCACGACGTCGAGCTCCCGCGAGGTCACCTGGTCCTCGAAGGCCGACACAGCCGCCCCGACGGTCAGCGACGCGCCGGGGACCAGTGGCTCACCGACCGGTCGTGGCGCCGCCGGTGCCACCTCGGTGGTGGCGATCGCCGCATCCAGAGCCGCCTCGATCCGTTGGACGGGATCGACGCGGGAGTGGTCGCCTCCGGACACTCAGCGCATCCCCAGCTCGGCCGCCGCAGCGTCGAGATCCGCGGGGATCGTCACCGGCTCGGCGGCCCCGGAGATCGCCCATTCGGGATCCTTGAGCCCGTTGCCTGTGAGGACGCAGACCACCGTCTGACCGGGCTGGAGATCGCCGGACGCCTGGAGGTCGAACAGGCCGGCGATCGAGGCGGCCGAGGCCATCTCGGCGAACACGCCGTGCCTGGCGATGAGCCGGAAGCCGGCCAGGATCTCACGGTCGGTGACCGAGCGGATCGATCCGCCCGACTCCTCGGCAGCAGCGAGCGCCGGTGCCCACGAGGCGGGGTTGCCGATCCGGATCGCGGTCGCGATCGTCTGGGGCTTGTCGACCTTGGCCCCCTGGACGATCGGCGCCGAGCCCGCGGCCTGGTAGCCGCGCATCACCGGCAGCGCATCGATCAGCCCGTCCGCGTGGTACTCGCGGTAGCCCCGCCAGTAGGCCGTGATGTTCCCAGCGTTGCCCACCGGCATCACGTGGACGTCCGGGGCGCGGCCGAGCTGGTCGACCACCTCCCAGGCGGCGCTGCGCTGCCCATCGATCCGGTACGGGTTGACGGAGTTGACCAGCTCCACCGGCTCGGTCTCGGCCAGCTCGCGGCAGATGGTCAGCGCCTGGTCGAAGTTGCCGTCGATCTGGATCACCTTGGCGCCGTGGACCAGCGCCTGGGCCAGCTTGCCCATCGCGATCTTGCCGGCCGGCACGATCACCCCCGCGGTCATGCCGGCCTTGGCGGCGTAGGCGGCCGCCGAGGCCGAGGTGTTGCCCGTGGAGGCGCAGATGACGGCCTGCGCGCCCGCCTCCTTCGCCTTGCTGATGGCCAGGGTCATCCCCCGGTCCTTGAACGAGCCGGTCGGGTTGGACCCGTCGAACTTGACGTGCACCTCGCAGCCGGTGGCCTCCGAGAGGTGCTCGGAGTGGATCAGCGGCGTGCCGCCCTCGCGCAGGGTCACCAGCGGCGTCGTGGCATCGACCGGCATGCGGTCGCGGTACTCCTCGATGATGCCGCGCCAGAGGTGTGCCTGCGCCGGCGGTGACGTGGTCGCCGCGACCGAGGACACCTCGGGGCTCACGATCCGAACACCTCCGACTCGACCCGGCAGACCGAGGCGACGCTGCGCACGCTCTGGGTACGGCCGAGCTCCTCGACCGTGGCGCGCAGGTTGCCCTCCCGGGCCCGGTGGGTGACCAGCACCAGCTGCGCGGTGTCGCCGTGTCCCTCCTGCCACACCTGCGCGATCGAGACGTCGTGGTCACCGAGCACGGCCGCGACGCGGGCGAGCACCCCGGCCTGGTCCTCGACGTCGAGCAGGACGTAGTACTGGGTCGACAGCTCCTCGATCGGCCGCATCTCCATCGGCCGGTGCTGCGACTCCATCGCCCCGCGGGCGGTCTGCAGCAGGTTGCGTGCCACGTCGATCACGTCGCCGACCACGGCCGCGCCGGTCGGCTCCGCACCGGCACCGGGCCCGTAGAACATCAGCTCGCCGGCCGCACGAGCCTGGACGAACACCGCGTTGAACGAGCCTCGGACCGAGGCCAGCGGATGGGTGCGCGGGAGGAACGCAGGATGCACGCGGGCAGCGACCCGATCGTCGACGACGCTGGCGATGCCGAGCGCCTTGATGACGTAGCCGAGCCGGTCGGCGACCCGCATGTCGGTGGCGGTGATCGACTCGATGCCCTCGGTGAACACGTCGTCAGCGCTCACCGTGGTGTCGAAGGCCAGCGAGGCCAGGATGGCGCACTTGGCCGCGGCATCGTGGCCACCGACGTCCGCGCTCGGGTCGGCCTCGGCGTAGCCGAGCGCCTGCGCGTCGGCGAGGACCTCGTCGTAGCCGACCCCCTCCTCGGTCATGCGGGTGAGCATGTAGTTGGTGGTGCCGTTCAAGATCCCGGCGACCCGTTCGACGTGGTCACCAGCCAGCGACTCCTTCAGTGGCTTGATGATCGGGATCGCGCCGGCAACCGCGGCCTCGTAGGCGAGATCCACCCCCGCCTCCCGCGCGGCCGCGTAGAGCTGGGCACCCTCGTGGGCCACCAGCTCCTTGTTCGCGGTGACCACGGGCTTGCCGAGCGCCAGTGCCTGACGGATCAGGTCGCCCGCCGGGTGCCGGCCACCCATCACCTCGATGACGATGTCGACGTCCTCGGCGGCGACCACCTCGGTGGGATCGGTGGTGACCTCCACCCCCGCCAGTGCAGGGCCCCGGTCCTTGGTGACGTCGCGGACGGCGATGCGGGTGATCTCGAGCTTTGCGCCGGTACGGGCGGTGATGTCATCGGCCTCGCGAGCCAGGATCGTGGCGACGCCACCACCGACGGTGCCGCAACCGAGTAGGCCGAGACGGATGACACGATCCACGGTGAGAGGCCTTCGAACGCGGGCAGCGGGCTCGACGGCACGGCGTGCCGGATGACGAGACTACCGCTCGGGTGCACGCGGCCGCGGTCGCCGAGCAGGCACCCACATGCCCGGGCTTCTCCACAGCCCCACCATCTCCGACGGCCACGTCCCGGCCAACCATGCGAACATACGTTCATGTCCACCGACACGGCCATGCGGCCCACCGAAGCCTCCGATCCGACCCGTCACGGTCGTGTCGCGACCGACGACGTCCGTCCATCCGACGACCTCACCGACGAGATCCTCGCGGGCTGTCCGGCGCTCGAGCAGCTGATCGGCGTCCTCAGCGAGATCGACCGGCTCAACGCGAGCGCGGTCGCGCTGGTCGACCGCCTCCAGGCCTCTGGCGAGGTCGAGTCCCAGACCGGTCTGCCGCTCGAGCTGTGGCTGTCGATCCGCGGCCGTCAGGTGCGCAGCGACCGGCGGATGCTCGGCACGGCCGCCGACGTCCTGCGATGGCTGCCGTCGCTGCGGCACGCCTTCGCACGCGGAGCTGTCGCGTGGGGCCAGGTCCGAGCCGTCGTCCTCGCGGTCAGCAAGCTGCCCTCCCATCTCCACGACGCGATCGATGCGGAGCTCGCAGCGGCCATCACCGCGCTCGGGGACTCGGAACCGGACGCGTTGCTGCACGCGGTCCGGCGGGCCACCCAGGAGTCGGACCCGGCCCCCGACGATCGCGACGAGCAGCGCGCGGTCCGCGAGCGGTTCATCGCATTGCAACCGCGACTCGACGGATCCGGGGGGACGCTCTACGGCGAGTTCGACCCCACTGGCTTCGCGGTGCTGGACGCCTGGTTCGCGACCGGCTCGCCACCCACCGCCCGCTACCGCGACCACGTCGGCGAGGAAGGTGACCGCCAGCGACGCGACACCTCGACCCGTGAGCTCGGCCGTCAGCGCGCAGACCAGCTGATCGGGCGGCTCGCCCGCGACCTGCCCGGCGATCACGACGCTCCTGCACGGGCACAGCCTGCAGCGCTGTCCTCGCCGAGCACCCCTGCCGAGCCGGGTCCGCCGGCCGAACCCGGGTCACCAC
>JBKGZF010000162.1:0-5776 GCA_046545715.1 Nitriliruptoraceae bacterium
CCTCGGTGCGGCGGAAGGTCAGGTGCTCGACCGACGGCCGTTCGGGTGCGTGGAGGTCGTCGCCGGGCGCGACGGTGACCGACAGCGTCACGCGTCGCAGTGGCTCGGGCAGCTCGGCGGCGTCGAGGTCGGTCTCGAGGCCGGCGGCGAGCAGCTCGAGGTCGGTGGGTGCGTCGCGCCAGGTCACGTAGACGTCGGCGACCGCGCCGGCGCCGGCGTCGGGGGGCACGTCGCGGCTGAGCTCGGCGGCGGCGCTCAGCGCGTCGGTGAGGTCGTCGGCGGTGGCCGGCACGGCGACCACCCGCCCCTGACCGCGCGGGTCGACGAAGTCGGCGACGACCGCTTGGCGGCCGTCGATCGGCTGGGAGCGCACCGAGGACAGCTCGCGCGTGCGGTAATAGCGGCGGGTGAGCAGCTCGAGCATGGGGGCGAGCCCGTCGCCGGCGGTCACCGGGTCCTCGAGCAGGCCGAGCAGCGGCTCGGGCGCGGCCACCAGTGCGGCCATCCGCCCGTCGCGGTCGGGGCGGTCAGGGTCCTCGGCGAGCGCCCGCAGGTGCTCGCGGACCTCGGCGTAGACGCGCTCGCGCTGCTGCTCGAGGCGGGGCTGCTCGAATGCGCGGTAGCGGGCACGTCGCGCCAGGTCGCCGATCACCGGCTGGCGGGCCTGGGTGGCGACGATCAGCCGGTCGAGGGTCTCGCGCAGCTGCTCGGCGTCCTGCTCGTCATCGGGCGCGCCGGCGCGCAGCCGCCCCTCGAGCAGGCCGATCACCACCGTGGTGGCGGCGGGGTCGTGCTGGGCGAGGTGGATGCGGTAGAGCGCCTCCTCGAGCTCGACCGAGCGCTCGAGGCCGGCGACGTCGTGGTGGGCGAGCGCGCGTCGCAGCTTGTCCTGGAAGGAGGCAGGCAGCTGTTCGGCCTCGGTGTCCAGCGAGCGCAGGAAGGCGTGCAGGTACTCGCGGGCGCTGTGTGCGTCGGCTGCGTCCTCGTCGTCACCGAGGCGGCGGTTGCGTGACAGCGAGGTGATGTCGGCGTAGGCCCGCAGGACGGCGAGCTCGCCGCGCAGCGTCGCGGCGTCGTCGGGGGCGGTCCTCACGACGCCGAGCAGCGCATCGACGGTGTCCTCCGGCACGTCGTAGCCCAGCACCAGCCGCCGCAGCACGTCCAGCGCATGGCCGGGATCGCCGGGGACGAGCGCACCATCCGGTCGAGCCAGACGCTCGAAGCTCACCGCCGACCCGGTGTCGGCCGCCGCCTCGTCATCGGCCTCGGCGACCGGTTCGAGCCGGACCACCGCCGCTCCGGCGTCGAGCTGCACGTTACGGCCAGCCGCCACCTCGACGACCGTGCCCGTGAACGGCGCGGTGAGCGGCGTCTCCATCTTCATGCTCTCGAGCACCGCGACCGTCGTGCCGGACTCCACCACGTCGCCGGGCTCGACGGTGATCTGCACGACCACCGAGGGGCCGGGTGCGCGGATCAGCCCCGCGTCGTCCTGCGAGATGCGGTGGGGGACGCCGTCGACCTCGATCAGCTCATCGGGCCCCTGGTTGATGGAGACGACCCGAAAGCGCGCGTCCTCCACGGTCAGCCGCCGCTCGAAGCGGCGCAGGCGCTCCACGGTGGCCAGCACCCGCAGGCCGTCACAGCTGACGAGGTAGTGGTCGGGGCCGGTGCAGGCGACCGTCAGCGGGTACTGCCGACCCGCGTAGCGCAGGTCGATCTGGCGGGGCAGCTCCGGGTCGATCTGCGGTCGGCCGCGCGCAGCTGCGGCGTAGAAGCGGTCGCGGTCGAGCGCGGACGCGGCGTCGTAGGCGTCGATCGCCGCGGCGATCAGCGCGACGTCGCCTCGGGTGGTGAACCGCCAGCCACCATCGGCGGTCAGCCCGTCCAGCCACGCGGTGGTTGCCCGGCCCGCCACGACGTCCTCGTGGCGCAGCAGGTCGAGCAGGAAGGGGCGGTTGGTGGTGCCGCCCTCGACCAGCACCGAGGTCTGGGACAGCGCCCGCCGCAGGCGCGAGAGCGCGGTAGCGCGGTCCGGGGCGACGGCCAGCACCTTGGCGATCATCGAGTCGTAGTCGGGGGAGATCGGATCGCCCTCGGCGATGCCGGTGTCGACGCGGACGCCGGGACCGGTGGGCAGGTCCAGCAGCTCGACGCGGCCGGAGGCCGGCGCGAAGCCGCGTTCGGGGTCCTCGGCGTTGAGCCGGACCTCGATCGCGTGGCCGCGCACCTGCGGCTCTGGCTCCTCCGCGAGGCGCTCGCCGGCCGCGACCCGCAGCTGCAGCTCGACGAGGTCGAGACCGGTGGTCAGCTCGGTGACGGTGTGCTCGACCTGCAGCCGGGTGTTGACCTCGAGGAACGCCGGGAGGTCCTGCTCGGGTTGGTAGAGGAACTCGACGGTGCCGGCGCCGCGGTACTCCGTGAGGCGCGCGAGCTCCGCGGCGGAGCGCCGGAGCTCGAGCTCGCGCTCGTGGGGGAGCACGACCGAGCTCGACTCCTCGATCACCTTCTGGTTGCGGCGCTGGACCGAGCAGTCGCGCACGCCTGGCACGAGCACCCCGCCGTGGCCGTCGGCGAGGATCTGCACCTCGACGTGGTGGGCGTCGGTCACCAGCTGCTCGAGGAAGACGGTCGGATCGCCGAAGGCGCTGGCCCCCTCGGCGGTGGCCCGCTCGAGCGCGACCGCGAGCCCGTCGGCGCTATCCACCCGCCGGATGCCCCGCCCGCCGCCGCCCGCGGCTGCCTTGACCATCAGCGGGTAGCCGATCCGCTCGGCGTGCTCGCGTGCGCTGTCGAGGTCGGCGACGGCCCCACCGCTCCAGGCCGCGACGGGTACGCCGGCGCGTTCGGCGAGCTGCTTGGCGCCGATCTTGTCACCCAGGGCCCGCATCACCGGGCCGCTGGGGCCGACGAAGGTGATGCCGAGCTGCTCACAGCGCTCGGCGAACGCCGGCGACTCGGCGACGAAGCCCCAGCCGACCCAGGCGGCGTCCGCGCCGCTGGCCCTCAGCGCCCGTGCGAGCTCGTCGTGGTCGAGGTAGGGGTTGGTCGTCCAGGCTGGGTCGCCGGGCCCCGGCCCGATCCGCACGGCCTCGTCGGCGGCGCGGACGAACATGGCATCGCGTTCGGCGTGGGTGTGCAGCGCCACGGTGCGCGGGCGGTCGCCATAGCGCTCGCGCAGCTCCGCGGCGGTGTGGATCAGCCGCATGGCGGGCTCGCCGCGGTTGACGATCGCGATCCGTTCGAACACCACTGCCTCCTCGGCCACCCCGGCACGGCGTGGATCGAGCGGAGCGACGGACGCGATGCTAGACCTGACGTCGACGTCAGGATCAGCTTCCGGGCACATCGCCCCGTCCGAACGGACGGGGCGGCGACCTGATCGGATCCGTCTGCGACGGTGCCTACGACGGTCGCGACGGTGCCAGCGACGCCGGCGCACGCGAACCGAGCCAGGAGCGCCATGGCCATCGACCGACTGACGGCCAGCGACATCGACGCGGCCACCCCACCGGATCGCAACCGCTACGCCGACGCGCTACGGCTGCTGTCGATCCTGGTGGTGGTCTACGGGCACTGGCTGCTGGCGGTGGTCACGGTGCGCGACGAGCAGCTCGAGGCCGTCAACCTGCTCACCGTCGAGGACTGGACCCACTGGCTGACCTGGATCTTCCAGGTGATGCCGCTGTTCTTCTTCGTCGGGGGCTACGCCAACGCCGCGGCCTACCGCTCGGCGCGCAACCGCGGGGTGAGCTGGGCCGACTGGGTGCGCGGTCGCGCCCGACGGCTGCTGCGGCCGGTGCTACCGCTGATCGTGCTGTGGGTCCCGGTCGGCGGCGCGCTGGCGTGGCTGGGGGTCGACAGCGAGCTGGTCGGCTTCGCCAGCCAGGTCGCGATCGTGCCGGTGTGGTTCCTGGCCGCCTACCTGGTGGTGTGCGTCGCTGTGCCGGTGACCTACACGCTCCACGAGCGCGCTCCCCTGCGGGCGCTGGCCGTGCTGGCGCTGCTCGCGCTGCTCGTCGACCGCCTCCATCTGCTGGGCGCGCCGGTGATCGGCTGGAGCAACTTCCTGTGGATCTGGGGCGCGATCCACCAACTCGGCTATCTGTGGCACGACGGGGATCGCGACGCGCCGGCCGGGCAGCCACGCGTGGGCCTGCCGCGCAGCGTCGGCGGGGCGCTCGCCCTGGCCGCGGCCGGCTACGGCAGCCTGCTGGTGCTCACCCTGATCGCCGAGTACCCGGTGTCGATGGTCGGCGTCGATGGCGCGATCCGCAGCAACAACACACCACCGTCGATCGCGCTGCTGGCGCTCGCCATCGGCCAGATCGGGCTGGTGCTGGCGCTGCGCGGACCGGCGACGCGGCTGCTGGCCCGGCCCCGGGTGTGGGCGGTGGTGGTGATGCTCGGCTCGCTGACGATGACGGTCTACCTGTGGCACATGACCGCCATGATCACCGTGGCTGCAGCGCTGATCCCGACGGGGCTGTGGCCGCTGCGCGAGTCGATCGACGTCACCTGGTGGGCGACGCGGCCGCTGTGGTGGCTGGCCTGCACGCTGGCGCTCGCGGGCATCGTGCCGGTGTTCGGGCGGTTCGAGCGTGCCGGTGCACCGCGCCCGCGCTCCTCGGCGATCCGCGCCGGCGCGGGCGCGGTCCTGACCACGGCCGGCATCGGCGCGCTGGTGTTCGGCGGCCTGCACCTGCCCGGCACGGCCACGGGGGTGCCGTGGATCCCGCTCGGCATGCTGGTGCTCGGCCTCGGCTGGCTGGGGGTGCTGCGTCGTCCGGGTCGTGCTGAGCACGTGCCACCGCCCGGTGGTGCCGCCGAGCCGGACGAGGTCGCCCCCATGGGCCCTGCGGCACCTCAGGCGTGAACGTGGCCGACGAGGACCTCCGCCGCACGGTCGACGTCCTCGGTGGTCGTGGACACGTGGAACGCGAGACGCAGCCGCCCCGCCCGCGTCGCCGCGGCGATGCCCGCCTCCTCGAGCAGGCGTGGCACCTCGGCGTCGGTGTCCATCGCCAGGATCGCCGAATCGTGGCGGGGCAGCCCGACCGCGTCCTGGAAGCGGTGGGCGAGCCCGACGGCGTGGCGGTGCAGCCGGTCAGGGCCCACCTCGAGCAGCAGCTCGAGCGAGGGGGCCTGGCCGACCCACGAGTGCCACGCCGGTGAGACGTCGAACCGACGTGCGTCGGAGGCGAGCCGCAGCGGCGAGCCGTAGACGCTGGTCCAGCGGTCCTCGCCGGCGTACCAGCCCGCGGCGACCGGCGAGAGCTCGTCGACCAGGCCGGGCTGCACGGTCATGAACGCCGTCCCCCGGGGCGCGAGCAGCCACTTGTAGCCGCCGGTGATCGTGTAGTGGAACCGGCTGGCGTCCAGCGGCAGCCACCCGGCCGACTGGGTGGTGTCGAGCAGCACGCGGGTGTCGGTGTCGGCGGTCGCGGTCAGCAGCCCCTCGAGGTCGGCGACGCGCCCATCGGCGGACTGGGCGGCCGAGACCGCCACCAGCGAGGTGTCGTCGTCGATCGCCGCGACCAGATCGTCGAGGGGCACCTCGCGGACCGTGATGCCACGCGGGTGCTGTGCGTGGAAGGGGAAGAGCACGCTGGTGAAGTCCTCGGCGGCGGTCAGCACCTGACTGCCGGCGGGCAGGGAGGCGGCGACGAGCCCGACGAAGAACGAGACCTGCGGGCCGACCGCGACCCACGACGGGTCGACGCCGACCAGCTGCGCGAAGCGCCGGCGGGAGTCCTCCACCGGCGCGTCGAAGCCC
>JBKGZF010000163.1:0-5768 GCA_046545715.1 Nitriliruptoraceae bacterium
CGTCCACCTCGACCGAGGGGGTACCGCCTCCCGGCGTCGCGCGCACCTCCAGCTCCAGGCGCTGCGGTCCGAACGGCGCGGCCAGCAGCGCCGTGCGTGCCACCTCGACGCCATCATCGCCCATGCGTGTGGTCAGGCCCTCGCCCGACGGCGCCTGCACATCCCAGCTCGCGGGGTAGTGGACCGCCACCCGGACCAGCTGTGGAACGGCGATGCGGTCGGTCTCCTCGGTGGTCCCCAGCGGCCCGTCGACGGTGACCGTGCGCTCGCGCGCGGTGCTGTCGGCCACCCGCACGTAGGTGGTGACCGCTCCTTCGGCACGGTCGAAGCGGGTCGGCTCGACCGTCGCCGATCGATCGTCACGGTGGCTGATGGCCACACGGACCGGCAGCTGGTCGGGATCCGCCGCACCCTCGTCGCAGGTCACACCGTCGTCATCGACCCGGAGGTCACGGACCTCGTCGACCGCACCGTCCGCCGCGAGCGACGCCCGTTGGATCACCGCCACCTCGCCGTCAGCGGGCACGCAGGCGAGGCCGGTGGCCGCCCGCGGCAGGTCCGAGGCCACCAGCCCGGCGAGCACGACGAGGACGACCGCTGCCCGCCGACGCGCACGACGCCGTTGGATCGCGCGCCGACGTTCGAGGCGACGGGGACGGGCCCCGGCCGCCGGAGCGGAGCAGGTGGTCACGTCGAGGGCTCGATGGGGACGGGGCCACGTCAGTGGATACACAAGCGTATCTGGATGCAGTAGCGAATCGTGTGACGTGTCCGCCGACCGCGGGGTGCGTCCGGTATCCAACCCTGCGCCGGCTGACATGTGCCCACGATGTGCGCCATCGCGTGGCAGGCTGCGAGGATGATCTGACCCGCCCGATCGTCGACGTGGCGACGGACCGACACATCTACCGTGCACGACCGCTACGGGCGGTCGTGGTTCGAACCTCGGAGGCCAGCGATGACCACCTCGTCCAAGACCGGCAGCGGCACCTCAGCGGTGTGGGGAGGCGAGCGCCGATCCTGGCAGGACCGCGCGACGCAGGTGCCGGTGGTCAACTCGGTCTCCTTCGGCTACCACGACCTCGACGAGTGGGTCGCCGTCGCCACCGACCAGGCCCCAGGCCACATCTACGGACGCAACACCAACCCCACCGTCTCGGCCTTCGAGGAGAAGCTCCGCGAGCTCGAGGACGCCGAGGCGGTGACCTCGGCATCGACCGGCATGGCGGCGATCTCGGCCACGCTGTTCGCCCTGCTACGACCCGGCATGCGGGTCGTCAGCGTCAAGGACACCTACGGCGGCACCAACCGCATCTTCGACGAGTTCCTTCCCCGCTACGACGTCGAGGTGGTCCTCGTCGACACCACCGACCACGAGCAGCTCGAACGCGAGATCGCCCGTGGCTGCGACCTGCTCTACCTCGAGACACCGACCAACCCGACGCTCAAGCTCCTCGACCTCGAGCGGCTGAGCGCGGCTGGCCATGCCCAGGACGCGGTGGTGGTCGTCGACAACACCTTCGCAACGCCCATCAACCAGTCACCGCTGGCCCTCGGGGCCGATCTGGTGGTCCACAGCGCGACCAAGTTCCTCGGTGGGCACGCCGATGCGCTCGGCGGCGTCGTCGCAGGCCGGCGCGATCTGATCGAGGCCATCTACCACTACCGCGAGATCAACGGCGGGACGCTGCATCCCGAGGCCGCCTACCTGCTCCTGCGTGGCATGAAGACCCTGCACCTGCGCATCGAGCGCCAGCAGGCCAGTGCGCTGACCATCGCCAGCTACCTCGAGGGCCATGACAAGGTCGGCGTCGTCAACCACCCGGGGCTGCCCTCCCATCCCCAGCACGACCTCGCCCGCAAGCAGATGCGCGGCTTCGGTGGCATGTTCAGCTTCGAGCTGGTGGGCGGGCTCGACGCCGTCGCGCGCCTGCTGCCGCGGCTGCAGCATGCCCACGGCGCTGCGAACCTCGGCTCGGTGGAGACGATCGTCGGGCCACCGGCCACCACCAGCCACGTGGAGCTGACCGCCCCGGAACGCGCCACGCTGGGCATCCCCGAGGGCCTGGTGCGCTACTCGACGGGCATCGAGGACGTCGACGACCTGCTCGCCGACCTCGAGCAGGCCCTGGCGGCCGTGTGAGCGCATGAGCCCCCCGCTCGCCCTCACCCACGACGAGCTCACCTCAGCCGCTGCTCGACCGCATCGGCGACCATCGCGGCGATCGCCAGCGACGAGGTGGCCGCCGGCGAGGGCGCGTTGCGCAGGCTGGAGACCCGACCGACCTGGGTGAAGCTGAAATCGTCGAGGAGCGCACCGTCGCGGGCGACCGCCTGGGCACGAACGCCCGCGGCGGCCGGCACGAGGTCACCAGGGTTCAGTTCGGGCACGTAGGCGGCGGCGTCCCTGGCGAAGCGGGCCCGGTGCAGGCTGCGGTGGAGCTCGGCCGCCCCGACGCGCCAGTACCGCCGCGCGAGCCGCCGGAACCCGACCCAGCGCAGCGTCTCCCACACATCGCGGGCAGCGACGTCCCGCCACCGGTAACCCTCCCGCGCCAGGGCCAGTACCGCATTGGGCCCGATCAGCACCTCGCCGTCGACCCGTCGGGTCAGGTGCACCCCGAGGAACGGCAGCGACGGATCGGGCACCGGGTAGATCAAGCCGTTGACCAGGTGCCGCCGCTCGGGGACCAGCATCCAGTACTCCCCGCGGAACGGCACGATCTGCGGATCGCGACGATCGCCCGCCTGCCGCGCGAGACGGTCGGCGCCGAGGCCCGCGCACACCACCACGTGGTCGAAGGCCAGCTCCCCTGCCGAGGTCCTCAGCACCACGCGGTCCTGAGCCTGGGTGATGCCACGGACCTCGCAGCCGGTCAGCACGCTCACGCCACGCTCGCTGAGCGAGGCGGCCATCGCACGAGCGACCTCAGCGAAGTCGACGATCGCGGTCCGCGGTGAGTGCAGCGCCGCGATGCCCGCGGCGTGCGGCTCGAGCTCGTGCAGCCGATCCGGCCCGATCAGCTCGAGCCCCGGCACCCCGTTGGCACGTCCGCGGCGGTGGAGCTCCTCGAGCGCCGCGAGCTCGTGCTCCTCGGTCGCGACGATCACCTTGCCGCACTCGTCGTAGGCCAGCCCGTGCTCCTCGCAGAAGCGCTTGAGCAGCGGCCTGCCCTGCGTGCACAACCGCGCCTTGAGCGAGCCGGGCTGGTAGTACACGCCCGCGTGCACCACCCCGCTGTTGTGACCGGTCTGGTGCGCCCCGACCTGCGGCTCCTTGTCGAGCACCGTCAGGTGGGCGCCGGGATGACGCGCCTGTAGCTCGCGGGCGAGGGCCAGTCCGACGATCCCGGCCCCGATGATGCACAGCGTGCCCTGGACGTCGTCAGCCACGATGCACGCACGCTCCCCGAACCCGGCTCGAACCCTCGCGAAGGGGAGGCTAACGGGTCTTGCACGAGGCCCACGCGCACCGTCGAGGTCACGGTTGCACAGCGGGCGCGCCCCGACCCGTCACCTGCCGTGGCTCACCGCTGGTCAGTGCGGCGGTGGCGTCATCACGTAGATCAGCAGACCGGGCACGTCACCGATGTTCTCGAGCTGGTAGCGCCTGCCGGCCGGCAGGTGGACGGCGTCGTCCGGCCCGAACTCGAGCGCACCGTCATGCTCGTCGGCCACCTCGTCAGCCTGCCAGGTGAGGCGGAAGCGGCCGTGGATGACGTAGTAGATCTCCTCGACCTTGCCGTAGTGGGCATCCGCCGCAGCCGGCAGGTGGTCGTCGGCCCGCGCCGACCAGGTGTTGCTCCGCTCGCCCGGCTCGGACCAGGACGCCCCGACCAGCAGGTCCGAGCCGTGCTCCTCCTGGGTGATCAACCGGGCGAGGCGCATCCGCGTCGGAGCCTGGTCGGCTGGGATCACCGGCACCGAGTCGAGCGCGACGACGCTCGGTCGGGGTAGGTCCACCTGCCGCTCCTGCCCGTCGCTGCCGATCGGGTCGCTGCCGATCGGGTCACAGCTGGATGGATCGTCCCGATCAGTGGCCATCTCCACGGACTCCAGGCTCACCCCGAGATCGGGAAGTGCAGATCGACCTCGCCCGCCGTGGTCGCCCGCCCGCTCGTGGGGCCATCGACGGGACGCTGCGGCCAGCGTGCCGTGACCGCCTTGCCGCGGGTGTAGAACCTCACGCCCTCGGGACCATGCACGTGGGTATCGCCGAACAGCGAGTCTTTCCATCCGCCGAACGAGTAGTAGGCCATCGGCACCGGGATCGGCACGTTGATGCCGACCATGCCGACCTCCACCTCGTACTGGAAGCGACGGGCGGCCGCCCCGTCCCCGGTGAACACCGCCGTGCCGTTGCCGTAGGGGTTGGCGTTGATCAGCGCGATCGCGTCGTCGTAGGTGCCGACGCGGACCACGCAGAGCACCGGGCCGAAGATCTCGTCGGTGTAGACGCTCATCTGGGGGGTGACGTGATCGAGCAGCGTCGGCCCGAACCAGAAGCCGGCCGGCTCGGCCCCGTGGGGGACGACTCCCCGGCCGTCGACGACAACTGTGGCGCCCTCGGTCTCGCCGGCGGTCACGTAACCGGCGACGCGGTCACGGTGCGCGGCGGTGATCAGCGGCCCCATGTCCGCACCGTCGTGGTCACCCGGGGAGACGGTCAGTCGGTCGATCCGCTCGGCGATAGCCGGCACGAGCCGGTCGCCGACCTCCCCGACGGCCACCACGACCGAGATCGCCATGCAGCGCTCGCCCGCTGAGCCGTACCCAGCCGAGACGGCCGCGTCCGCCGCATCGTCGAGGTCGGCATCGGGCAGCACGACCAGGTGGTTCTTGGCGCCGCCGAGCGCCTGCACGCGCTTGCCGTGCTCGGTCGCGGTCGCGTACACGTGCCTGGCCACCGGGGTCGAGCCGACGAACGAGACGGCGGCGACCTCGGGGTGGTTCAGCAGCTCGTCGACGGCCTCGCGATCGCCGTTGACCACCGAGAACACCCCGTCGGGCAGACCGGCCTGCGCCAGCAGCTCCGCCAGGCGCAGCGCGGTCGAGGGATCACGCTCCGAGGGCTTGAGGACGAAGGCGTTGCCGCAGGCGATGGCCACCGGGAACATCCACATCGGGACCATCGCCGGGAAGTTGAAGGGCGTGATCCCCGCGACCACGCCCAGCGGCTGGCGCAGCTCGTAGGCGTCGACCCCGGTCGAGACCTGCTCGCTGAACCCGCCCTTGAGCAGCTGCGGGATGCCGCAGGCGAACTCGACCACCTCGAGGCCACGCTGGACCTCGCCACGGGCGTCGTCGAGGACCTTGCCGTGCTCGGCGGTGATGAGGGCGGCGAGCTCGTCGCGGTGGGCGGCGACCAGCTCGCGGAACGCGAACATCACCTGGGTGCGCTGAGCGAGCGTCGCCCGCCGCCAGCGTTCGGCCGCGACGGCAGCGGCGGCGACCGCCCGATCCACGATGTCACGCTCGGCGAACGCCACCCGTCGTGCCACCTCGCCGGTGGCGGGGTCGAACACCTCGCCGCTGCGGGCGTCGGTGGGGGTCAGCGGGCCGCCGTCGATCCAGTGTCCGAGCAGCGTCGTGGCTGCATCACGGGTCACCTTCGACTCCTTCCTGGGCCCGACGCCGTCGAAGACCCGCGCCCGGGCGTCACAGCGCTCGCAGCGCGGTCTCGACCGCCGCGATCCCCTCGTCGGCCTCCTCCAGCGTGAGCGTGAGCGGTGGGCCGATGCGCAGGACGTTGCCGTACAGGCCCCCCT
>JBKGZF010000164.1:0-5721 GCA_046545715.1 Nitriliruptoraceae bacterium
GAGGCGATCAGGGTGCGCAGCCCGCGGGCCGGGTTCGGCGGCGTCGGCGCCAGCTCGTTGATGCCGGTCGCGATCGTCGAGCTGCGGACCTCGCGGGCGACGCTGCCGGGGACCTCCGAAGCGGCGGGGAGCAGGAACCAGATCAGCACCACCGCGAGCACGGCGCCCACGACGCCGCCCGCGATGCGGTCCGCCCGTGCCACCGCCTGGCTGCCGATGCCGTGACGCAACCGTCGGCCGAGCGCGCCGAGCACGCTGCCGCCGACCGACACCGTCAGGGTGAAGACCGCGACGGCCACGACGAACCGCACGCCGGCGCCCGAGGCCGTGGCGAACGACAGCGCGAACGGCACGGTCCGGGTCGCCAGCAACACGCCGATCCCGAACCCGATCCACGTCAGTGCACGGGTGATCAGCCCGACGCGCAGGCCCCCGAGCAGGGCCACCACGACGAACAGGGCGATGAGCAGGTCGACGAGGTTCACATCGGCAACGGTACGCGACCGTGAGCTGAGGGTTGGACGCTCACGAGCAGTTGGTGGGGCCGCTCCTGGTCGCTCGGGGGACCGGGGTCGGGACCGGTCGATCCATCAGCTCAGTTCATCAGAGCGCGGCGCTGCTCCTCGCGTTCGAGGTAGTCGCTGAGCCGGGTGTGCAGCTTCGCCGCTGACAGCTCCGCCTGCGGGTGGTGGCCCTCCTTGCGGGCGATCCACAAGGGACGGCTCTCGCCGTCCCAGGACTCCGAGCGGTCGAGCTCGATCGTCCAGTCGGGGAACTGGTCCTGCAGCCAGGCGATCGTGACCTCGGTCGTGGCGGCCGTGTCGGTGTCGGTCGACTGGACGTGTCCGGTCGCTCCTGGCGTCTGCGACATCTGTGCTCTGTCCTCCGAGATGGTTGCGAGCGATGCGAGGGTACGGAACCGGGTCAACCGCTTGGTGCGACGGGTCGGCGCGGAGGGCCTGCTACGGGGGTTTCGTTGCCGTCACGGTTGCGGTTGGGCCTGCGTCGGGCCTACCCGGGCCCTCGGTTGGGCTGCGCAGGGTCATCAGGTGCGTGCCCGTCCTCTGATTCCAACGCATCCCCCCGCCCACACCCTTCCCCACAGCTGGGCGACCCGTGCGTCCGTGGGAGCCCCGACCCGGACGTGACCGCCCTGCGCCACGAAGCCCTACCCTGGTGAGCTTGCCGTCGTCGTGTCGTCGAGGAGGCACCGTGTCCCACGAGGTGCAGCTGACCTTCGTGCCAGGTGAACTCGTCCCGGCTGCTGGGTCGCTGCTGCTGTGGGAGACCTCGGGTCGCTATGGCCCCGACGAGCTGGCCGCCGCTGCTCAGCGGCTCGACCTGCCCACCGGCGAGCCGGCGCGCCTGCCGACCATCGCGGCGGCGGATGGGCATGTGCGCAGCTGGGACGCCACTGCGCGGCGGCTGCCGCTGCTCCCGGCGGTGCGGCGCCTCGCGGCGCTGCCGCCCGGGTCGGACTGGCCCGCCTGGTCACGACCGTCGGCCTCGGTGCTCGGCTGGTCGGTCGCGGCCAAGCTCGCCCTCGAACTGGTCGCGGCGGGCCGGGTCCTGCCGAGGTTCGAGCCCACCGAGGATCCCGCGCAGGGACGGGCCAGCTGGCAGGTCGTCGCCCCGTCGGACTCCCGGCCAGCCCGGCTCGCAGCCGCGCTGCCCGTCGCTGCACATGCCCTGCGTCGCTCGGGCGGCCAGGTGGTCCCAGCCGAGCAGCTGGTCCGCGCCTTCCTCGACGCGGTCGCCGACGTGTGTGCACGCGAGGGGAGGCGTCCCGAGCTCGATCCGCGCCGGCGAGGTCCACGTCGACCGTGGCCGCAGATGTGGGCCGCTGCCCTTGAGCGCAGCGATCCGACCGTCGAGCATCTGCGGGTCGCCGCCGAGGACCTCGCCGCCGCCATCGACGAGTGGGCCGAGCCGCTGGCAGACGGTGACCGTCGTACCCATGCCCAGCTGCTGCTGCGGCTCGACCCACCTGCCGAGCCGACCAGCACCCCAGCCGGGGATCGGCCCTCCGCCGTCGCGAGCGATGAGCCGTCGGCCGACTGGTCGCTCTCGCTCGGCCTGCGCTCGATCGATGCTCCCGAGCAGCAGGTCACGGCTGCCGAGGTATGGACGCGTGGTGGGGCATCGGTCGAGCTGGGGGATCGCCGACTCGAGGACCCGGGCATCGTGCTCACGCGCGGGCTGCGCACCGCGGCACGGCTGTTCCCGCCGCTGGACCGCGCGCTGTCCCAGGCGGAGCCGGCGGAGCTCACGCTGAGCGCCGGGGAGGTCGCCGAGCTCCTCGCGGACGGCATCGAGGCTCTGACCGCTGCCGGGATCGCCGTCGAGCTGCCCTCCGAGCTGGCTGACGCGGGTGAGCGCCGACTGCGTCTACGGGCACGGATCGGGCAGAGCACCCCGACCGGCCCGAGGGTCGAGGGTGCGGCCCCGCTCGGCATCGAGGGCACGACCGACCTGCGCTACGAGGTCGTGCTCGGTGATCAGGCGATCTCACGCGAGGAGTTCGCCCAGATCGTCGCGCTGCGCCAGCCGCTGGTGCGTTGGCGTGGTCAGTGGGTGCGGATCGACGAGGACGAGCTCGAACGGATCGAGGCGTTGGCAGGGCACTCGCGGTCGCTGAGCATGACCGAGGCGCTGGCCGCTGCGCTGGCGGGTTGCACGGAGTTCGACGAGCTGGGGACCGTCGAGACCGTCGCCGACGGTGAGGTGGCACAGCTGCTGTCCCACCTGCGCGACGCCGATGCGCCCGCCGAGGCGCGTCTGGTCGACATCGATGGCCAGCTGCGCCCCTACCAGGAGCGCGGGACCGCCTGGCTGCAGCGGCTGACCGACCTCGGGATGGGCGGCGTCCTGGCTGATCAGATGGGGCTTGGCAAGACCCTGCAGGCGATCGCGCTGATGACCTCGCGCTCGCAGGAGCGTCCCCACCTGGTGGTGTGCCCCACCTCGGTGGTCAGCACCTGGGAACGTGAGCTGCATCGGTTCGCCCCGGGGGTCGCGGTGCAGCGCCATCACGGCTCCGAGCGCGCGACGACGCCACGTGCGTTCGTGCCGGGCCAGGTCGTGATCACCAGCTACGCGCTGCTGCGACGTGACAGCGAGCTGCTCGACCGGGTCGGCTGGGACGTGGTGGTCTTCGACGAGGCCCAGCAGATCAAGAACCCGACCTCCAAGGGTGCCCGTGCCGCCCGATCGCTCCAGGCGCGTGCGCGGGTGGCGATGACCGGTACGCCGATCGAGAACCGTCTCGCCGAGCTGTGGTCGATCATCGATGTCACCAATCCCGGCCTGCTCGGCTCGCAGCGGGCGTTCTCGGAGCGGTTCGCCGTGCCGATCGAACGGTGGCACGACGCAGGGGCGGCCACCAGACTGCGGCGGCTGGTGGCGCCCTTCGTGCTGCGACGCCGCAAGGACGATCCCGAGGTAGCGGTCGACCTGCCGGCCAAGCAGGAGCTGACCGACACCTGCTCGCTGACCCGTGAGCAGGCCGCGCTCTACCAGGCAGCGGTGGACCATGCCTTCAAGGGCCCAGGGCTCGGTGGCTCCGCCTTCGAGCGCCGCGGCCGGATCCTCGCGCTGCTCACCGCTCTCAAGCAGATCTGCAACCATCCGGCCCAGTACCGCCGGGAGGAGGGTCCGCTCGCCAACCGGTCCGGCAAGCTGGTGCGTGCCACCGAGATCCTCGCCGAGCTCGTCGACGACGGCGACCGGGCGCTGGTGTTCACCCAGTTCCGCGAGATGGGCCATCTGTTGGCCCGTCACCTGCGCGACGAGCTCGAGCTGCCCGAGGTCCCCTTCCTCCACGGCGGCGTCCCGCTCGGGCAGCGCGACGAGCTCGTCCGGCGCTTCCAGGAGGACGATGATGCCTCGCCGATCCTGCTGGTCTCGCTGCGTGCCGGTGGGACGGGGCTCAACCTCACCCGGGCGAGCCACGTGGTGCACTTCGACCGCTGGTGGAACCCGGCGGTCGAGGATCAGGCCACCGATCGGGCCCACCGCATCGGGCAGTCGCGGTCGGTCACCGTTCACCGACTGGTGACGGCGGGCACGGTCGAGGAGCGCATCGCCGGCCTCCTCGAGCGCAAGCGCTCACTGGCCGACGCGGTCGTCGGCACGGGTGAGACCTGGATCACCGAGCTCGACGACGAGGAGCTCCACGACCTGGTGTCGCTCTCGACCAGCGAGCTCACCGACGACGAGCCCGTCGAGCCGGCCATGGACGGATCGCAGCGGCCACGGCTGGTGTCGATCCCCGGGGGCCGCGCATGAGCGGGGTGGTGGGGGCATGACGGCTGCCGAGGTGCGGACCGAGGTACGGCGCTGGTGGGGTCAGCGCTGGCTCGAGGCGCTCGATGCGGCGGGTCCGAGCGCTGCACGAGCGGTGCGACGGGGGCACGGGCTGGTGCGGCGTGGCGCGGTCCGAGATCTGCGGCTGGAGGCTGGGCGCATCGCCGGCTCGGTGCACGACGACCGCGGCGGGACCGTCCACGTCGAGCTTGGCTGGCCCGTCCCCACGCAGCGGGCCTGGGAGGACGGGATCGAGCTCCTCGGCTCGCAGCTGCGCTTCAGCGCTGCGCTGCTCGATGGCGAGCTGCCCTCCGACCTCGCTGATGCACTCGCCGAGGTCGGCGTCGACCTCGTGCCGAGCATCGACGCCCTCGAGCTCAGGTGCACCTGCGCCGATCAGGAGCGTCCCTGCCCACACATCGCTGCGGTGCTGGTCGCCGCGGCCGTCCAGGTCGATCGGGCACCCGCCATGCTGTTCACGCTGCGCGGACGCGGGCGCGATGAGCTGCTCGACCAGGTCCGCCAGGGCTCGGACGCCGGGCCCGACACCCAGCAGCTCGACCTCACCCGGGGGCTCGAGGCGCCGCACGGTGACCTCGAGGCGATCGAACTGCGTCCCACCCCGGTGGACGATCCGGCCGGCCTGCTCAGACACCTCGGCCCGCCACCGGGCGTCGACGATCCACGCCCGCTCGAGCGGCTGGTCGAGCGGGCGGCGGCGACCGCGTGGCGGTTGGCCGCCGGCGACGGCAGCGAGGCGGCGGACGAGGAGCTGCTGCTCGCCGAGCTGCGTGCGCAGCGGACGGCATCGGCCGATGCGCTGGCGTCCGCGCTCGGACGCGACGTCGAGGAGGTCCGCATCCAGCTCGACGAGCTGTTCGAGGCCGGCGAGGTGCTGCGGACCGGGTCAGGGCAGCGGGCCCGCTACCGCGCCGCGTCGTCGTGACCGTCGGGCAGCAGGGCGACGGGCACCTCCACCGGCCGGGAGCGCAGGAACTCGCCGAGCCCCTTGGCCTGGGGGTCGGGACGGGTCGAGGCCGCCACCCCCTCGCCGAGCAGCCCGTGGATCACCACGTTGACGGCCAGCAGGTTGGGCAGCGGGTGGACGTCGATGTCGAGGTGGGCTGCCTCGGGCAGTAGCCCACGCACCTGGTCGGCCGTGCCAAGCACCGCCAGCAGCCACGGGTAGTGGCCCTGGTCACGCACCCACACCCCGACGTTGGCATCCCCGCCCTTGTCGCCGGATCGCGCCCCCGCCAGGGTCCCCAGCGGCAGGCGGCGGCTCGGCCGGCTGCGCTCGGCGGTCGGTGGCGACGCGGCCCCGGCGGCGCTGGCGCCCACCTCGGCAGCTCCATCCACCTCGGTCGCCGTGGACCCGACCGCGTCCGCGACGGCATGGTGGACCGCGGTCGGTGC
>JBKGZF010000165.1:0-5694 GCA_046545715.1 Nitriliruptoraceae bacterium
GGTCGAGGCTGACCAGCCGGTGTGGGCGCTGGAGGAGGTGCCCAGCGGGGTCGCGCGGATCGATGCACCGACAGCACATGGGCAGGGCTACGACGGCGAAGGCGTGAAGGTCGCGATCCTCGATACCGGGATCGACCCCGACCACCTCGCACTGGACGTCGACACCTCTCTGGGCGTCAACTGCGTCGACGAGGATGGCGAACCCACCGACGGATCGACCGACGACGGCCACGGGCATGGCACCCACGTCGCCGGTACGACCTCGGCGTCCATCGACGACGGCGATTTCGTCGGCGCAGCCACCGCGGCCGAGGTGGTCCCGGTCAAGGTGCTCGGCGACGATGGGAGTGGCTCGTTCGAATCGATCATCTGCGGCATCGACCACGTCACCGCGAACGCCGCGACGATCAGCCTCGCGAACATGAGCCTCGGCGGCTCCGGTGAGGCCGGGGAGAGCTGCACCTCGACCACGCTGCGTGAGGCCATCTGCGCCTCCGTGGATGAGGGCGTGACCTACACGGTCGCCGCCGGCAACGACGGCAGCGACGCGAGCGGGTTCGTGCCGGCCGCCTACCCGGAGGTGATCACCGTCTCCGCGCTCGATGAGGAGCGCTCCGCGCGGGTCACCGGCGGGGGGCCGCCACGGACCGAGACCGGTGAAGGGCTCGCCTCGTTCAGCAACCACGGTGAGGCGGTCGACGTCATCGCCCCCGGCGTCGACATCGATTCGACGCTCGCCGGCGGTGGCTACGGCGAGAAGAGTGGCACCTCGATGGCCGCACCCCACGTCGCGGGCGTCGCTGCCTTGATGATCGCCACGAACCCCGACCTCAGCCCCGCGCAGGTCGAGGCCACGCTCCAGTCGACGGGCGAGTGCCCGGACGGCGTGGAGAACGGTGCCAGCGGTGCCTGTGCGGACCAGGGAGAGTGGCTCGGCGACCCCGACGGCATCGCCGAGCCCCTGATCAACGCTCCCCGCGCTGCAGCCGCCGCCGGCGACCCGCCGGAGCCCAGCTACACCGAGCCCGTCGCTGAGTTCTCCTACGCGTGCACGGACCTCGAGTGCGACTTCTCCGACGAGAGCACGGTCGATGACGATCTCGAGGTCGACTCTTACCAGTGGGACTTCGGGGACGAAACGGGGTCGAGCAACGAGGAGAACCCGAGCTACACCTATGAGGAAGGTGGCACCTACACCGTCGAACTCACGGTCACCGACTCCGACGCCAAGTCGGATTCGACCACACAAGGGATCACGGTCGAGTCCTCCGAAGACGACTCAGGCGACGATCCCGAAGCCGGCATCTCCCTCGAGGTGAACGGCTACAAGGTGCGCGGCTTGCACAAGGCCGATCTCAGCTGGGCTGAGAACGAGGGCAACGTCGACATCGTCCGGGATGGTGTGCAGATCGCGGACGGCGTCAGTGACCAGGAACAGTCCTACACAGACCACATCGATGAGCGCGGCGGCGCCAGCTATACCTACCAGGTGTGCGAGACGGTCGACGGTGACGAGGTCGGAGACGAGTGCTCCAACAAGGTCACCATCGAGTTCTAGGCCTGCGTCCGGCGAGCCCAGGGAGCGGACCACCGCGTGTGCTTCTGGGCTCGCCCGCAGCTGCCAGCGCACACGCCTGGCGCGGATGAGGGGTGCTGTGGGCTCCGCGACGTTCTATGCTCATCCACCTGCGGCAGGTTGGGGAGGGTCGGCCGTGAGTACGCGCGGGTCGCCGACGCCGAGGTGGTCTGGGGAGCATTACGCCGCGGCGGCCGAGCACCACCGTGAGTTCGACGACTGGTTCCTCGACCAGTACCGGCCCGACCCGGGTGACCGCGTGATCGACGCGGGCTGCGGATCGGGGGAGTTCACCGCCCGGCTCGCAGAGCTCGTCCCCGACGGCGAGGTGGTCGGTGTCGAGCCCGACCACTCGATGCTCGAAGCGGCACGACGACACGAGGCGGAGAACCTCGACTTCCGGGAGGGACGGCTCCAGGACCTGGACCAGGTGTGCGAACCATCCTGGGCGGACCTGGTGATCAGCCGGTCGGTATTCCACTGGATCCCGATCGAGGAGTACCTCGACTGCTACCGGGCCATCCATCACGTGCTTCGACCGGGTGGCTGGCTCCACGCCGAGTCGGGTGGGGCCGGTAACGTCCAACGTCTAGAAGCGGCCCTGGACGACATCGCGGCGGAGCTCGGCCACGCGCCGGGTGGCGTCGCCTTCCCCGATGCCGGCACCGTCCTCGAGCTGCTCGAGCAGGCCGGCCTCGACGTGCCCACCTCCGGGGTGACGACGGTGGCCCAGCGCCGCCACCTCGAACGCGACCAGCTACTCGCGATGATCCGCACGCAGGCGTCGCGGGCCTACGGGCTCGGCTCCGACGAGCTGGAGCTCGATCGCTTCGTCGCAGCGGTCGACCGGCGGTCGGACGAGCTACGGCGCCATGACGGCACCTATGACCAGACGTTCGTGCGCCTGCACGTGCTGGCCCGCCGACCACGCTGACGCGCGCCGGTCCGGGGCCGCCAACCGCGTGTACATCTGGGCTCGCCGGCAGCGCCCCAGGCACACACCTTGTGGGGGGCGGCGGGGTCAGCGCACGCCGCAGGTGCGCAGGATCGTCAACGCGAGCGCCTGCGCAGCGCGTTCCAGCTCCTCGACGGCGACCGACTCGTCCACGGTGTGGGCATCGCGCAGGTCACCGGGCCCCAGCACGACCGTCGGCAGGCCCCCGAGCCCGAGCGTCAGCCCGAGGTCGCAGCCGTAGGGCATGCCACGCACCTGCGCGGCACGCCCGTCCACCGCGGTGACGGCCTCGGCCGCGGCGGCGACGATCGGCGCGTCCGCGTCGGTCGCGCCGGGGTAGAACTGGCTGCCCCACCACGTCACCGACGGCGGGTGCGACGCGAGGAACGGGTGGCGCCCCGCCGCTTCGGCCACCGCGGCCTCGAACTGCGCACGGGCCGAGGCCAGATCCTCCCACGGCGCCACGCCGTAGCGTCCCTCCCAGGTGACCCAGTCGGCCTCGGACGAGGGCCAGTCGCCACCGGCGATGCGTCCGCCGCAGATGGCGAAGGGACGCTCCAGCCAGTCGAACCACCCGCCGGCCACCTCGGCGTTGCGGCGGTCCTCGAGCTCGAGCACCGCGTCCTGGACGTGGCGGAACATCTCGATCGCGCTGACCCCCTCCTCGCGCAGGCCGCCGTGCGCGGCACGACCGGGCACGTGGATCCGCCACGACAGGGCGCCGGCGACCGCGGGCACGACCGCGAGCGAGGTCGGCTCGGGGATCACGCAGGCGTCGGCCTCGATGCCGTGCTCGAGCAGCGCGAGGGTGCCGCTGCCGCCGTCCTCCTCACCGACGACCGGTGCGAAGGCGACCGTGCCGGCGAGCTCGACCCCGGCGGCGCGGATCGCCTCCAAGGCGTGGAGGGCCGCGGCGACCCCACCCTTCATGTCGCAGGTCCCACGGCCGAAGAGCCGACCATCGCGCAGCGTGGGCTCGAACGGTGGGCTGGTCCAGGCGTCGGGGTCGCCCTCGGGGACGACGTCGAGGTGGCCGTCGATCAGCAGGGTGGGCCCCGCACCGCCGCCGGTCCGGCCGATGACGCCGAGGATGCGGTCGCGCTCCACCTCGGCGCTGAACCACGCGTGCTGGCTGAGCGCCTCGACGTCGGCCTCGAAGCTCTCGACCTCGCAGCCCGCGTCGGCCAGCAGCCGGACGGCGAGTTCCTGGCCGGGCGTCTCCTGCGCGGGCAGGGTCGCCACGCGCACCAGCTCGCTGGTCAGCGCGACCACGCGGTCCGCCTGTACGTGGGCGAGCACGCGCCGTTCGGCCGTGCTCAGCTCCCCGTCGTTGGTGGTCACCTCGGCGCGCTGCTGCGGTCGGCTCACGACGGCTCCTCGTCAACGGGGCAGGCGCAGGCCATGGCTGCTCAGCGGCCCCGGCGGCCAAGCGCGGCCTGCAGCGCCGCGGTCAGGGTGGCGTGGCGGAAGCTGAACCCGGCGGTGAGCAGCCGCTGGGGCACGATCCGCATGCTGGTGAGCGCCAGGGCCTCGCCCATCTCGCCGTACATGGCGCGGATCGCCGCGGTCGGGATCGGCAGCACCGTTGGGCGCCGCAGCACCGAGCCCAGGGCCTTGGTCAGCTCGTAGTTCGTGGCCGGTTCGGGGCCGGCAAGGTTCACCGGCCCGGCCAGGTCGCGGTCGATCAGGAAGCGCAGCGCGCGGACCTCGTCGTCCAACGAGATCCAGGGCATGTACTGCCTCCCGCTACCGACCTTGCCGCCGACGCCGAGCTTGAAGGGCAGCTCGAGCTTGTCGATCAGCGGCCCCTCCTTGGCGATGACCGCGGCCGAGCGGGCATGCACGGTGCGGATCCCGGCCTCGCGGGCGGGATCGGCGGCCTCCTCCCAGGCGACGCAGACCGAGGCCAGGAAGTCGTCTCCGGGGCCGCTGTCCTCGGTGAGCACCTCGTCACCGCGGTCGCCGTAGTAGTTGGCCCCTGAAGCGGAGACCAGCACCGCCGGGGGCTGGTCGAGCGCGGCGAGGGACTCGGCGATCAGCGTGGTGCCGACCACCCGCGACTCACGGATGCGGTGCTTGGTGTCGTCCGACCACCGCGCCGCACCGATCGGCTCGCCGGCGAGGTGGACGACGGCATCGACGCCCTCGAGCTTGCCCGCCTCGATCGTCCGCGCGTCGAGGTCCCACGCCACGTCATCGGCGCCCTGCGGGTGCCGGGTGACCCGCTGCACGCTGTGCCCGTCGGCGGACAGCGACGCGGTGAGCGCGCGACCGATCAGGCCGCTCGCGCCGGTGATGGCGATCCTGGACATGACGCTCGATCCTCCCCCGGTCCGGACACCGGCTGCGCCGGGTGGGTTCGTGTGCGGTGCACCCTCCGGATCGCACGAGCCTAGTGGTGCGGCCGGACAGCTCGATGCGTCACAGGCTGACCAGCAGCGGGCTCAGCCCGCTGCGTTCATGAGCGCGGCGGCCACGCGCTCGGCCGCAGCTGGACGCACGCCGAGGTGGAGCTCCGGCGCGACGGCGTCCAGCGCAGCGAGCTGCGGGGTTCCGGCTGCGTCGCCGACCAGCTCGACCGCGGCCAGCACCAGGCCGTCGACGCCGCTAGCCTCGACCGACCACGCGGCCAGACGCCGCAGGTCGACGTCCAGCTCCCCGGGGTCGCAGACCTCGGCGACCACCCCACCGCGGCCAGGGCCGTCCCCCTCGTCGGCGGGCAGGACGCGCACCGCGTGGCTGACCTCACCTGCGACCACCAGCACGCTCCACCAGCCGTCGCGGGCGAGCGAGGCCGGCCACGGCCGGATCAGCGCGTCGTCATGGGCGAGCAGGACCTCGAGGTGGTGCTGCCCGGACGGCAGCGTGAGCCCGTCAGCTCCCCCGTCGACGCGAGCTGCACCGCGGTGACCGACGGCGGCCAGCAGCTCGACGTCCGACCAGCCGCGTGCCGCCAGCACCGCGGCGAGCTCGACCTGGTCGCCGCGCCCCAACCAGGCGGCGGGCACCACCGGGGCCCCGCGGTCCTCGAGCTCGATCAGGTAGGAGTGGTGGGTGTTCCACCGCAGCACGTCGGCGGGGCTGACCAGCCGGGTGTGCCGTGCAGCGTCGGCGGCCCAGGCCACGTAGCGCTCGCGCTCGGCCGGATCGCTCGGGGCGGCCC
>JBKGZF010000166.1:0-5691 GCA_046545715.1 Nitriliruptoraceae bacterium
GGCCGCGGCCGTGGGCGCCGCGCTCGGCGGCGACGGCCCGGTCCTCACGGCGATGTCACCGGCGGACCACCTCGACGTCCTGGCCTTCCACCGCCGCATCGACGGGCTCGATGACGTCGGGGCCGAGCAGGTGCACGCGGTGCTGGGACCGGGGCTGCGCGCGCTGCGCCGGCCGGAGCCGCCACCGACGCGCGGGGTGGTCCACCTGTTCGTGGGCGGCGGCTGGTACGCCTACGACCTTGCGCACACCGGCCGCGCTGCTGACGAGCCCGGCAGCAACGCGCCCGAGCCCGCCGCGAGCCTCGACGCCGCGCGGGCCGAGCTCGAGGTGATCCGGCCGCTGCGCGAGCTCGCCGCCGATGCCGACGCGGTCACGGTGGTCCCCGTGCCGGCCACCGCGGGCATCACGGCGCTGGAGCGGCCGGGGGCGATTGGGCTCGCGCTGCACCCGCCCGGTGTCGAGCAGGTCATGGCAGTCGCCGAGGCTGGCCAGGTGATGCCCTACAAGAGCACCTACCTGGTCCCCAAGCTGCGCTCGGGGGTGGTCGTGGTGCCACGGACCGACGCGGCGCCGGACACCGTGCGGGCCGTACGCTGAGGGCATGAGCCAGGATCAGCGCGTCGACGTCGCGGCACGGCTGCGTGCTGCCGGCTACCGGGTGACCCGGCCACGCCGGGCGGTGTGGCAGGCCCTGGACTCGGCCGGACGTCATCTGACCGTCGAGGAGCTCAAGCCACGGGTCGCGGCTGCGGGGGTCGACGCTGATCAGGCCTCGATCTACCGCACGCTCGCGCTGTTCGAGCGGTTGGGGCTGGCACGGCAGAGCCGGCTCGGCGACACCGACGCGGCCCGGTGGGAGGTCGCCCACCCCGACGAGCACTTCCACGTGGTCTGCACCTCGTGCGGCGAGGTCGACCACCACATCGGCTCGCTCGTCGCCGAGATCCGCGCGCACCTCGAGGACGGCCACGGCTTCGAGGTGGAGGACATCGACCTGGTCGTCTCGGGACGCTGCGCCCGCTGCCGTGAGGCGGGGGCGCGCGGATGAGCGGCGACGGCGGGGGAGCACGGATGAGCGGCGACGCCGACGGCGGCGAGCGCCGCACCGGCCGAGACCATGACGACGGCGTGGTGCCGGATGTCGGCCAAGCGCCTCAGCCACCGGACCAGGCTGATGCCACCGATGACCACTGCGCACCGGGACAAGGCGAGGCTCCCAGCCCACCGAGCCAGGACGCCGACGCGCCACCGACGCGGATGCCGGGCGCTCCCGCGCAGGTCGGCCCCTCGGTCCCCGCCGACACCAACGATCCGGTCACCGTGGTGATCAGCCGGCTGGTCCGGCCCGGCTCCGAGCAGGCCTACGACCAGTGGCTCCACGAGGCCGCCCGGCTGCTGTCCACCCACGACGGCTTCGAGGGCATGACCGCACTGCCACCGGGTCAGCACCACAGCGGTCCGGAACACGTGCTGGTCCTGCGCTTCCGCGACTACGAGTCGATGCGCCGCTGGAAGCGCTCCGAAGCCCGTCGACGGTGGATCTCGCAGCTCTCCGACCTGACCGTCGACGTCGGGGCCTGGCAGGAGCAGTCGGGGCTCGAGACCTGGTTCCTGCTGGACGATCGCGCGACGCCGACCGGACCACCTCCACGTTGGAAGCAGGCGATCCTCACCTTCGTCGGGCTGATCCCGTTGCTTATCCTCATGGACCTCACGGCGGGTCGGTGGCTGTCCGACCTGCCGGTGTGGGTGCGGATCCCCGCCACCACCGCGGTCGTGGTCGTGGCGATGGCGTGGCTGGTCATGCCCGCGATCACCCGGCTCGTCTGGCGCTGGCTCTACCCGGGGCAGGACGACTGACCGCAGTTCCAGCCCCGACGACGGCTGGGACCACACGAGCGAACCCGAGCGGCACCACGGAGGTCCTGCGGCGATGCGACGAGCGTTCGACATGCAGATCCGCGACACCAAGCAGGAGCTAGTCGACCCGGCGATCAGCGCGCTGGTCGTCGTCGACGTCCAGAACGACTTCACGCACCCTGATGGTGTGCTCGCCCGAGGTGGCACGAACCTCGAGACCCTCCGCGAGCTCCCGACGACGACCCAGGAGGTGGTCGCGCTCGCGCGTGACGCCGGGGTGATGATCGTGTGGATCAAGAACACCACCCTGCCCCATGGCCTGGGCGAGTCACCGGCCTGGCACGCGTTCAAGACCCGTGAGGGCAACCACTCGCAGTACACGCTCACGGGCACGTGGGGCCATGCGCTCGCCGCGCCGCTCGAACCCCGCGATGACGAGCCGATCGTCGAGAAGTCGCGTTCCAGCGCCTTCATCCGCACCCCCCTGGAGGGCGTGCTGCGCAGCAACGGGATCGAGTCGGTGGTGGCCGTCGGCTGCATGACCGAAGGCTGCGTCGAGAGCACCGTCCGAAACGCCCTGCATCTGGACTTCTACGCCGGGATCGTCACCGACGCGGTCGCGACGACACGCCAGGACTGGCACCGCAACTCCCTCCACCAGATGCACAGCCAGTGCGAGCTGCTCACGCGCGCGGAGCTCGAGGAACTCTGGGGCCGGTAGACGCCGAGCTGCGAACGCCTCGAGGTAGCGGCCCGGGCCGCATCGTCAGCGGGGGCTGGTCACGACGAGCTGGGGTTGCCACCCGGCGACGATGGGACCGCCCCGTCAGCGCGTTCGGGCCGGGTGGGGACCTCGGCGATCAGCCCCATGATCGTCACCGCCACCGGGATGACCAGCAGCACCAGCAGCACCTGCACGTAGGAGCCGGTCAGGTCCCGCCCGAGCGATAGGGCCAACGGCCCGAAGGCGGTCGAGCCGACGCTGATCGCGGTCACCACCCCGCGGATCGAACCGACGTGGGCGAGCCCGAACAGCCGCGGGAACGAGGCCGCCTCCAGGGCGCGGGTCGCCGCCCCCGCGGAGCCGACGAGCATGCCGTAGGCGATGGCGAGCAGCCCCGGTGATACCAGCGGGACCATCACCATCGCGGTGATCAGCATGGCCATCGAGGTGGCGAGCACCCAGCGCGAGGCGAAGCGGTCGACCATGGCGCCGACCAGCAGCGTCGCGGTGAGCGATGCCACGGTCTGGGGGACGAAGTTCGCCGCCGCCTCGACGGTGGTCAGCCCCTGCTCGCCGAGCAGGTCGATCTGGTGGAAGGCGAGCCCCGTACCGATCATGCCCGTCGCGGCGACACCACCGGCGACCGCCCAGAACATCGGGGTGCGCATCGCCTCGCGGCGGGAGAAGGAGACCGCCGCGGCCTCGGCGGCTGCGGCGGCGGCCTCCTCGTCGGTGGGTACCGGCGCGCCGTCGGGCTGCTGGCCGACGTCGCTCGGCCGGTCGATCAGCCCGCGCATGGCCAGCGGCACGACGATCAGCCACACCGCCAGGCCGAGCGCCACCCAGGCGCCGCGCCAGCCGGTCAGCGGCAGCAGCGCGCCGCTGACCACCACCGGCACCAGCGAGAGCAGCGCGGAGCCGACGGCCGTGGTGACCCCGATCGCCAGACCCCGCCGACGGTCGAACCACGGCGCCACGCTGGTGGTCGCCACCAACGACAGCGCGCCCTGGCCGAACAGCCGGATCCCGATGAAGCCGAGCACCAGGGTCACCAGGCCGACGACGCCGGCCATGGCCATCAGCACCAGCCCGAAGGCGCCACCGACGATGGCCATCGCCACCCGGGCACCCCGGTCGTCGATCAGGCGACCGAGGCGGGGCAGCGCGACCGAGCCGGTCAGGGTGCCGATCAGGTAGGCGGTCGAGACCTGGGAGCGGCTCAGCTCCAGGGTGTCGATCATCGGGTCGACGAACACGCTGACGCCGACGGTCTGGCCAGGGCCGGTCATCCCGAGGGCGATCGCGGCGACCACCACCATCCGCCACCCGGAGAACCGGGTGGTGCGACGCGGCGGGTGCGGTTGGGGCAGCAGGTTGAGGATCACGGTCACTCAGCTGAGGATCAGGGTGTCGAGGGTGAGCTCGGGATGGTCACGGGCGATCCGCTCGGCCACGTAGCGGCTGCGGAACAGCGCCAACGGGACGCCGTTCTCGCGCCGGTAGACCTCCACGTCGCGCATCTGCTCGAGGGCAGCGGCGCCGGGCTCGTCGGTCGCCCGTGCCACCTCGAAACGGGTGCCCTCGAGCCGGGCGGGGGCGTTGAACTCGTGCTCCATGCGCCAGGCAGCGACGTCGAACTGCAGTTGGCCGACCGCGGCCCAGATTGGAGCCTGGTCGCCGAGGTCGGCGTGGCGCAGTACCTGGACCACGCCCTCCTCGTCGAGCTGCTGGACCCCGCGACGGAACTGCTTGACACGGCTGCGATCGGCCGGATGGGCGGTGGCGAAGTGCTCGGGGGTGAACGTCGGCAGCGGTGGGAAGGTCACCGGCGACGACTCGTCATGGAGGGTGTCACCGGCCCGCAGGTCGGTGGCGTTGACCAGCCCGACGACGTCCCCGGGGTAGGCCTCGTCGAGGGTCTCACGGTCGCGGCCGAAGACGGCGTGGGCGTACTTGGCGGCGACCTTCTTGCCCGTGCGCGCGTTGACGGCGCTGGCACCGCGCTCGAAGCGACCCGAGCACACCCGCACGAACGCGAGCCGGTCACGGTGGCGTGGGTCGAGGTTGGCCTGGACCTTGAAGACCAGCCCACTGAACGGGGCGTCGACCGGCCGGGCCCCACCATCGCGCTCGGGCCGGGCGCCAGGGGGTGGGGCGAGCTCCACGATCGCGTCGAGCAGCAGCCGGATGCCGAAGTTCGACAGCGCCGAGCCGAAGAACACCGGGGTCGCCTCACCGGCCAGGAACGCGTCACGGTCGATGTCGGCACCGATCGCGTCGAGCAGCTCGAGCTCCTCACGGACCGCCACAGCCACCTCGTCGACCCCGCCTTCGTCCTCCTGGGCGATGCGGGCACCCTTGGGGCCCTCGGAGCGGTAGTGGTAGGTGCGCTGGGTCCGACGGTCGACGACGCCCTCGAAGACACCGTCGGGCTTGACCGGCCAGGTCACGGGGTGGGCGTCGAGCCCGAGCTTGGCCTCGAGGTCGTCGAGGATCTCCAGCGGCTCGGGGCTCGGGCGGTCGAGCTTGTTGACGAAGGTGATGATGGGCGTACCGCGGGCACGGCAGACCGCGTGCAGCTTCTCGGTCTGGGGCTCGACCCCGCGGGCGGCGTCGATCACCATCACCGCGGCGTCGACCCCGGAGAGCACGCGGTAGGTGTCCTCGGAGAAGTCACGGTGACCGGGGGTGTCGAGCAGGTTGAGCACCGTCGCGTCGTGCTCGAACCGGGCGACGGCCGAGGTCACCGAGATCCCGCGCTTCTGCTCGAGCTCCAGCCAGTCCGAGGTGGTGTTGCGCTCGGCCTTGCGGCTCTGGACCGCCCCGGCCTGACCGATCGCGCCGGCGTAGAGCAGGAACTTCTCGGTGAGGGTCGTCTTGCCGGCGTCGGGATGGGAGATGATCGCGAACGTCCGCCGACGCGCGGCTTCGGTGGTCACGTCGGACACGCTTGGCTCCTGCGGTAGGGCGGTCGCCGGCTGGGACGGCGAGGTGGTAGGTGCCAGGCTCGACCGCGACGATCGAGCGACAGCGAGGTGGGGGGTGCCGGGCTCGACCGCAACGATCGAGCGACAGCGAGGTGGGGGTGCCGGGCTCGACCGTGACG
>JBKGZF010000167.1:0-5687 GCA_046545715.1 Nitriliruptoraceae bacterium
GTCCCGGATCCGCCAGTAGCGGCGGACGTGGGCAGGTCGGCGATCGCGGCCCGGTGCGGCGAGGGCCGCCTCGCTCCACCGCTCGGTCCAGGCGTCGGCGGTCGCAAGCGCGGGCTCGGTGGCGGGAGGATCGTCGAACCACGCGGCCTCGAGCTCCTGCCGGTCGCGGGCCATCGCCGGCAGCCACCGGCCAGGGTCGCGCATCACGGCCCGGTGCAGCCGTTCGTGGCGCCACCACCGCGTCCGTGGGTCGTAGTGGTCGGTCGGGGGCGGGCCGAGGTCAGCGGGGTGCTCGACGGTGACCGGCATGAACAGCGAGGTGCAGGGTGCGGCCGTCGCGGTCGCCCAGTGCTGCGCTCCCTCGGGCAGGAGCCGCGAGATCCAGCTACCGGTGGTCTGTGAGGCGGCCAGGAGCCCGCCGGCGTGCATGCAGGGGGCTGCCATCCCGCCGGTGAACAGCGTGTAGTCCGGCAGCGGCTGCTCGCCGTGATCACGCAGGATCGCGCCCAGGTCCGCAGCACCACGGGCGGTGCGCGCCCTGCGGGTGGTGATCGCGTGACGCGCAGCGCAAGCGGCGATGCGGGTGCGCAGCCGGTCGGTGTGCTCGGTGGCGAACGGCTCGATCGACAGGCCGTTGGAGATGCTGCGCGCCCCGTGCGTGACCACCTCCACCGCATGGTCGCGACCGGCGGTCTCGAGCACGAACGCTCCGGTCGGGTCAGCGACGAGGAAGCTATTGTCGTAGGTGAAGCGCGGGTCCTCGTGGCCGCAGCGTCCCCCCTGACCGTGCGCCTCGAGCAGGTCGACGATGACCGCGACGCCCTGTTCGGCGGTCCGCGCTCGCTCGAGGCCGAGGCGGACCAGGTCCATGCCCGTCAACCCGGTGGTCGCACGCGGCCCGCGGGTGAACACCGCTTCGTTGCCGATCGCCACGCCATGCTCGTTCGCGCCCATCTCCGCACCCCACATCCAGAAGGGCCTGGAGATCAGGACCGCGTGGGTGTCAGCCGCCTGGGGGATGTCGATGTGGGTACAGCTCAGCCGCTGGCCAGGTGCGAAGCTGGCGGCGGGATGCCATTCGAGCAGCTGGGCCTCGTTGGGGTCGCGGTCGGAGTTCTTGGCGAACCACACCGCGTCGTCGGCGATGACCACGACGGTGTCGCACACCGTGGGCTCCTCTCGCCGCCCTGGTTGCCTGCTGGCTCACCACCGACCGTAGCGCCCGTGGCGGTCGACCGGCCGGGCCAACGTGCCCACGAGCCGCCCGGGTACCGTGCCCGCCGCTGACCACCGCCCACGCCGGACGAGGAGCAGCGTGCAGCAGCGCATCGTGATCCTGGGAGGTGGCCCGGCCGGCTACGAGGCCGCCCTGGTCGCCGCCGAGCTCGGCGCGGAGGTGACCGTCGTCGCCGATGAGGGGCTCGGCGGCAACTGCGTGCTGTGGGACTGCGTGCCATCCAAGGCGCTGATCGTCGCCGCGGAGGCGATGGGCTGGATGCACATCGCCGATCGCATCGGCGTACGGCTCGAGGGCCTCGAGCAGGTCGACCGCACGATCGTGGACTTCCCGCAGGTCGGTTCGGGCGTGGTCGAGCTGGGGGCGAGCCAGTCACGCGACATCGAGGCGCGGGTCGTCGCCGCCGGCGCCAGGCGGATCCACGGCCGTGGACGGCTCTCCGGCAGCAACCAGGTCACCGTCACCACCTCGGATGGCGACACCGAGGTGCTCACCGCCGACCACGTGCTGCTGGCGACCGGATCGGCAGCGCGGGTCCTGCCGTTCTTCGAGCCCGACGGAGAGCGTGTGCTGGTTGGCCAGCAGGTCTACGACCTACCAGAGGTCCCCGAGCACCTGATCGTGGTGGGCTCGGGTGCGACCGGTGCGGAGTTCGCCAACGCGTTCGTGCGCTTCGGCTCGCAGGTCACGCTGGTCAGCTCGCGGGACCTGATCCTGCCCACCGAGGATCCCGACGCCGCAGCGGTGATCGAGGACGTCTTCGAGCGTCGCGGCATGACGATCCTGCGCCGGTCGCGGGCCGTGAGCTGCGAGCGGCGCGGCGACCGTGTCGCGGTCGGGCTCAGGGACGGCGGTGAGGTGGAGGGCAGCCACGTGCTGTTCACCGTCGGTCAGGTGCCGAGCACCGCCGACCTCGGGCTGGATGCGGTCGGCATCGAGGTCAACGACCAGGGCGGCATCGATGTGGACGCCGTCGGGCGCACCAGCTGCCGCTGGGTCTACGCGGCGGGGGACGTGACCGGCGGGGTGATGCTCGCCTCGGTCGCGGCGATGCAGGGACGCACGGCGATGTGGCACGCGCTCGGTGAGGCCGTGCAGCCGATCCGTTGGGACGCGGTCGCGGCGACGGTCTTCACCGACCCGGAGGTCGCCACGGTGGGGCTGTCACCCGAGGAGGCCGAGGTGGCCGGCTTCCCGGTCGAGACCGCCCGCCTGGACTTCAAGAGCAACCCGCGCGCCAAGATGATCCACGGCATGGACGGGTTCGTGAAGGTGCACGCCATGGTCGGCTCCGGGACCGTGCTCGGCGGCGTGGTCGTGTCCACCCGCGCCAGCGACCTGATCCAGCCGCTCGCGGTCGCGGTGCAGAACCGGCTGACGGTGGCCCAGTTGGCCCAGACCCTCACCGTCTACCCGAGCATGGCCGGTTCCGTGGCCGAATGCGCCCGGATGCTGATGGCCCACAACGACATCGCCCAGCGGCTGCCCGGCTGAGGCCGTAGCCACTGCTCCACCCGGCGCGCCGCATGTGCGCCGGGCCTTCCCGATGCCCTCGGCGCCCCACAGGTGAGCACGTGACACCCGATCTGGAGCTGTTCTTCGACCCGGTGTGCCCGTTCTGCTGGCAGACCTCCAAGTTCGTCCGGCAGGTGCAGCGCCTGCGTGACCTGGACGTGGGCTACCGGTTCATCTCGCTGCGCTTCTTGAACGAGCCGCTGGGCTACGCCGGTAGGCCCGAGCTCTACCCGCAGGTGCACCGCCAGGGAACCCGCCTGCTGCGCGTCTGCGCCGCGGCACGGCAGGCCTACGGCGAGGTCGCCGTCGGTGAGCTCTACCGACGCATGGGCGAGGTGCTCTGGGAGGCCGATCCACCGGCGGGCGACGGCTTCGATGCGGTGCTCGCCTACCAGGCCGAGGGGATCGACATCCCTGGCGTGTTGCGCGCGGCGGGGCTCAGCGAGGAGCTGGCCGCCGCGGCTGACCGTGAGGACCACGACCCCACGATCCGCGCTGAGACCCACGAGGCGTTGCGGCGTGCTGGCGAGGGCGTCGGCACGCCGATCCTGTCGTTCTCGCCACCGGACGGGCCGGCCTTCTTCGGGCCGGTCATCTCTCAGCTGCCGTCGGACGACGAGGCGATCGAGCTCTACGACGCCATCGTCCGCCTGGCGAGCTGGCCCGGGTTCGCCGAGCTCAAGCGCTCGCTGCGTAGCCTGCCCGAGGTCGAGCTGCTCGGCAGCATGCGTGGGCAGCAGACCGCCGTCAGCTGACCCTTGCTGGAGCGCTCGCGGCCCGGACCGAGGTGCCATCGGCCCGAGGTCGTTGCGCCCTCTGTCGCCGAGCGCGACCGGGACACGCTCGGAGGTGTTGTGCCCCCACCTTCGAGACGGACGGCTGCAGCTCGTTCCACGTGCACGACGCCCGTGCGGTCGGCGCGTCCCGGAAGGCGATCGTCGAGACCATCGGGGTCGCGATCCTGATGGGCGGCGGTCGCCGATCGGCCCCAGCTCGACCGGCGTCAGCCGGCGGGTGGTCAGCGAACGGTCCCGCTGAGCTACCTCGAGCCGCAGCGCGATGGTGTCACGCGGCCGTCCGCACGGGCTCCTCGTCGTCGAGGAGCACCAGCCCGTGACGATCGACGATGTGGCGTGCTCGGGCCGCATCGTGGGGGTCGCGCACGACCACGAGCCAGTCGTCGGGGTCGAGCTCGCGGGTCGAGGCCGGGTCGTCGTCATAGCGGTCGGTACGTCCCAGCCGCCACATGATGGCCGGCATGGTCCCCTGAAGCGCGATCCCCGCGATCAGCAGGATCTGGAACACCGTGTCCCACGCGCGCACGGCGGGCACGAGCAGGACCACCCCGAGCCCGAACAGCCCGCCCACCAGCAACCCCATGAGGACCCCACGCTCGGTCGCGTGGACATGCTCCCGCAGCGTGTCGTCCTCCACCACGTAGGTCCCGGCACCGGCGTGGAACACCTCCGCCTGGATGTCCCGGAAGGCCAGGTCCGCTCGGGTCTGCTCCGCTTGCGCTTCGTCGGGAGCCAATGCCACGACACGACCGATGTCACGCATCGTCGTCCTCCTAGCTGATGCACCCTCGATGTACGCCCGTGCGAGCGGCCGTGCCAGAGCCGCTGGTCCTCACCTTCGACGGGGACAAGCCCCTGCCGGCGACATCGGGGACGATGTCCCCTTCCATGCCGGGGATGCCCGGCCGTAGCGTCGACTCCGGACGCACGAAGGAGCGATGATGGCCACGACGAGCGACGAGGTTCGGTTGGTGCGGTGGCGGCTCGCCCGGCCGCAAGGCAGTCCCTGGCGTCGGGTCGCGGACGTCGAGCGTGGTGACGAGCACCTGGGCGAGATCGAGGCGTGCATGAGCTCCAAGGCCGCGGAAGGGTTGGCCGCCGACCTGGGCCGTGAGCTCTCCGACGAGCAGCTCGCAGCTGCCCTGATGGCCTACGCCGAGGCACGGGTCCGTGCGCTCCTCGACCAGGGAGAGGACCTCTCCGATCACAGCCTGATCATCGAGGTCGACAGCGAGGACCGCGAGGTGCTGCGCCCCTACCTGGCCAGCTGACCGCCCGGGCCCCCGTGTGATCGCGTTGAGAAGAGGTCGGGTGCACGACCACCCGCAGAGCTCGCAGGGGTCGTCCACCGGAGCGACCCCTGCCCTTCGAGGCGCGCGGGAGCGACGTCAGGGCTTCAACGGTAGTGGCCGTGCATGTCGTCGCCGTGCCTGAACCGGCTTCGATCGCCCATCGGTCGCCCCTCACGGATGATGACAGCGAACATCACCAGCCCGAAGGAGATGAACGCGAAGCCATACACCCCGACCGCCCACCAGCCGGGCAACGCGGTGACGACCTCGAGCGTCGCCACGACGACCAGCATGCCGCGCATCCACAACCGCAGGTGCTGGATCAGGCCACGCATGCACCCCCCGTTCCCCTACCACGGCACCGTATCCACCTCGGTGGCCTACGGGCGTCGCCGACGGTCCCCTGTTGCCTGCTGTCGGCGGGGCTCTTGCCGAGGTGACGCTAGGCGACTGCCGATGGTCGTCTCGTGTTACCTCGTCTCCACGCTGGCTGCGATGTCACGTGAGGGTGCTGCTGATGGCCTGCTGACGTCACATCGCTATCGGTGATCGGCCAGCACGGCACACGGCCAGCCGGAGGGATCAGCGGCAGCCGGACCCACCTGGCTGCAACCGCCGTGAGGTCGCGGTGAGAGTGCGGCAACTTCCCTACGCGAGCACACAGGCGGTCGAGATCACAGGCTCGAGACGACCACTGCGAAGCCCACCACGACCGCCCGAGCCCCACCACCCCCGCCCGAGCCGGAGATGTTCCGCTCGCCGGTGCATCGCACGCTGCCTTCGGCTATGTGGGCCCTTCTCGGTGAAGGCGGGGGCCGTGTGAGATTGCGAAAGGCGGGATAGATG
>JBKGZF010000168.1:0-5661 GCA_046545715.1 Nitriliruptoraceae bacterium
GCTTGCCGTCGAGCAACATCAGGAACTCCTCGAGGGACGGGGTCGGTGCTCGGTTCGGGCCACGTCACGCACCGTCGCAGGCCCGACCACCACGGCCATGGCGACGCCGCCGTCGTGCGAGAGGGAGACGGCCAGGTCACACGGCTCGCCGTGGAGCAGCAGCTGCGGTGCGCCGGAGCCGTTGGAGCGGACCTCGACGGCATGGAACGGCAGACGCAGGTCGTCGAAGGCCTTGCGCGCAGCCTCCTTGGCTGCGAACCGTGCTGCCAGACGGGCGTGGACCACCTCCGGCAAGGGGTCACCGCGCCGGGCATCGGCCAGCTCCCGGTCGGTGAACACCCGCTGGGCGAGTGCCGGCCGCCGGCTGATGGCGGCGGCGAGCCGGTCGATGTCGACCAGGTCGCAGCCGGTGACGAAGCCGGGGGACCCGCTCACGAGCCGGTCGAGGGGGGGTCGTCGCTGCCACCGTGAGGCGCGGAGAAGGTCTCGGCGATCTGCGTACCAGCGAGCTCGGCGAGCCGCCGCTGCAGATCGAGGTTGAACGCGCGGCGTGATCGCGGGGTGTCGTCGGGGGGTGGCACCACCGGCGCGAACCGCACGGTCACGCTGCCGCCGCGCAGGCGCGGGCTGTCGTCGACCGGCCAGACCTCCTCGATGCCGAGCACCGCCGTCGGCACCACCGGGGTACGCGTCTCGGCCGCGAGCCGCGCCACGCCGCTGCGCAGGCGGTGCACGTAGCCGTCGCGGCTGCGCGACCCCTCCGGGTAGACCGCGACGCACGCGCCCTGCTCGAGCAGGTGACGGATCAGCTCGAGCGCATCGGCATCCGCCTCACCGCGCCGCAACGGGATCATGCCGAGGCGGGTGAGCTGCGGTCCGATCAGGGGCGCCTCGGTGAGCTTGCGGTCGCCGAGGAAGTGCACCGGCCGCCGGATAGCCGCGGCGATCGCGACCGAATCGGCGTGCGAGCGGTGGGTGGAGGCCACCAGCACCGGTCCCTTCGCCGGCACGTGCTCGACCCCCTCGGCGGTGAGCCCGAGCCAACCCCGCAACAGCGGACGCAAGCTCAGGCGCGTGAACGAGCGCTCGCCGGGGACCGTCGCCGTCAGCCCGGTCTCCTCGACCGGACCAGGTGATGGTTCCGCAGCGACCATGATCATGCCGGGGTGAAGACCAGCGCAGCGTTCTGCCCGCCGAAGCCCATCGAGGTCGAGAGCACCGCCGACAAGGGAGCCTCGCGCGGTGCGCCGGAGACGACGTCCAGCGCGATCTCGGGGTCCTGGTTGACCAGGTTCGCGGTCGGGGGCATCCGTCCCTCGCGCAGGGTCTGGATCGCGAACACCGCCTCGATCGCGCCGGCGGCACCCAACGTGTGACCGGTGACACCCTTGGTCGAGGTGACCGCGATCGCATCGGTGTGATCGCCGAAGACCGCACGCAGGGCCCGCGCCTCGGCCGCATCGTTGAGGGGGGTCGAGGTCCCATGCGCGTTCAAGTGGCCGATGTCGCTCGGGGCGATGCCGGCGTCGCGCACGGCGGTCTCCATCGCGAGGATCGCACCGCCACCGTCCTCCGGCGGCGCCGTGGCGTGATGGGCGTCGGCCGAGGCGCCAGCTCCCGCCACGGTGGCGTAGGCCTGCGCGCCCCGTGCCGCCGCGTGCTCAGCCGACTCGAGCACGACCACCGCGGCTCCCTCACCGATCACGAACCCGTCACGATCGACGTCGAAGGGTCGAGAGGCGGTCGCGGGGTCGGGGTTCTTGGTCAGGGCCCCCATCTGCGCGAAGGCGCTGACGGCGAGACCGGTCACGCCCGCCTCGACGCCACCAGCGAGCACCACGTCGGCCGCCCCGGCGCGGATCAGGTCCCGGCCGAGGTGGATGGAGGAGGCACCGGCGGCACAGGCGGTGTTGACCGTCATGTTGGGTCCACGGGCCCCCGAGCGGATCGCGATGGTCCCCGCAGCGGTGTTGGAGAGCATCTTGGGCACGAACATCGGGCTGACGCGCTTCGGCCCCTTCTCCAGGTAGTTGGGGTACTCCGAGGCCCATGTCTCCGCGCCGCCGATGCCCGAGCCCAGGATCACCCCGGTGCGGTCGGGATCGACGCTGGCCAGCTCCTCCGCGTCGGGCTTGGCGAGCCCGGCGTGCTGGATCGCCTCCCGCGCAGCGATGACCGCCAGGTGGGTGAACCGGTCCAGCCGGCGCGAGGCACCACGGCCGAGCTCCGCATCTGGATCGAAGGAGGGCACGCGGCAGGCGAGCGTGACCGGGGTGCCCATCTCGACCAGATCGTCGTCGACCGCTGCGGCCGTGCGGCCAGCCAGCGCCCCTTCCCAGGCCGCGTCGAGCCCCCGCGCGCCGGGGCTGAGGATGCCGAGTCCCGTGACGACGATGTCGGTCACGTCTGCTTCTCCTTGACCTTGTCGATCGCGTCCTGGACGGTGCGGACGTCCTCGAGCTCCTCGTCCTCGAGCTTGACGCCCGTCTTCTCCTCGAGCACGAGCGTGAGCTCGACCACGTCCAGCGAGTCGAGCCCGAGCGCCTCGAAGGTGGCGTCGGGGGTGACCTGGTCGGCCTCGATGCCGAACTCCTCGGTGAGGACCTCGGTGAAGGTGGTCAGCAGTTCCTGGGACACGGTGGTGCTCCTTGTGCTGTTGGTGTGCCGGGTGGTATCGGTGTGCCGGCCCGGTCGGACCGGTGGGTCGGTTGGCAGGTAGCTGGGGTGGGCAGGTCGAGCGTCACGGTCGAGCGTCACGGCGGGGTGGCGAACGGGGATCCGGGGGGGTGCGGCCGGAGCCGCGATGGTTCACATGCCCGCACCACCGTCGACCGGCAGCACGGCCCCGGTGGTCGCACCAGCGGCGTCGGAGGCCAGGAACCGGATGGCCGCAGCCACCTCGGCGGGCTCGACGGGGCGGCCGGTCGGGGCCTGATCGATCAGCGCCTGACGCGCGGCGGCGTCGAGCTGGTCGGTCATGGCCGTGGCGACGAACCCGGGCGCGACCACGTTGGCGGTGATCCCCTTGTGGGCGACCTCGCGCGCCAGCGACCGCGTGAACCCGATCAGCCCGGCCTTGGAGGCACCGTAGGCGGTCTGGCCCGCGTTGCCACGCAGGGCGACGACCGAGGAGACGCTGACGAGCCGCCCATGGCGCGCACGCAGCATCGGTCGCAGCGCAGCGCGCGATAGCAGGTAGGCGCCGCGCAGGTTGACCTCGATCGTGCGGTCGAACCGGGCGGCGTCGAGGCGCAGCAGCAGATCATCGTCAGCGACGCCGGCGTTGTTGACGACCGCCGTCAGCGTCCCCGCCGAGGTGGCCTGCTTGACCGCCTCGGTCACGCTGTCCTCGTCGGTGACGTCGAGGTGGAGCGGCTCGGCCTTACCGGGTGCGCTGGCGGCCACCGACTCGGCCGCGTCCGCGTTGCCGCCGTAGCCGACCAGCACGTGGAAGCCGGCCTCGGACAGCGCGTGGCAGGTCGCCGCGCCGATCCCGCCGCTGCCGCCGCTGACGATCGCGATCGGCGCCATCACCGACCACCTCCGTCGGCGGCGACGCGGAGTTCGGCGGCCGTGGGCTGCCAGGTCAGCAGACACGAGCCCCAGGTGAGCCCCGCGCCGAACGCCGAGAGCAGGACGGTGTCACCGGCCTTGAGCCGACCGGTGGCACGCGCATCGCTCAGCGCCAGCGGCACCGAAGCGGCCGAGGTGTTGCCGTGACGATCGACGGTGATGTGGGTGTTCTCCGCGGGGATGCCGAGGCGTTGACCTACCGCCTCGAGGATGCGCAGGTTGGCCTGGTGTCCGACGAACACGTCGACGTCCTCGACCTTGACCCCTGCCTCGTCGAGCACCGCCTGCGAGGAGGCCACCATGCGGGCCACGGCGTTGCGGTAGACGTCGCCCCCTCGCATCGTGATGAAGTGGCTGCCGCTGGCCAGGGCCTCGGCGTCGACCGGCGAGCGCGACCCACCAGCCTCGGCCCAGAGCATCGAGGGATCACGTCCGTCGGCGCCGAGGTCGAACGGTCCGACCGAGGCACGCTCGTCGGGCACCAGCACCGCTGCCCCGGCGCCGTCTCCGAACAGGACCGCCACGCTGCGCTCGGAGGGATCGACGATGCGCGAGAGCGTCTCAGCCCCGACCACCAGCACCGCGTCGTCGCCGGTGGCGAGCAGGCTGCTACCGACCCGCAGCGCGTAGATGAAGCCGCTGCAGGCGGCGTTGACGTCAAAGGCGGTGGCCTCGGTGCCGAGAGCAGCGGCCACCAGGGGCGCCGTGCCCGGCACGGTGTGATCCGGGGTGGTCGTGGCCACGACGATCGCGGTGAGCTGGTCGGCGGTCATCTCCGCGTCCTCGAGCGCTCGTCGAGCGGCGGCGAGGGCGAGATCAGAGGTCGCCTGGTCGGCAGCCAGCACGTGACGCTCACGGATGCCGGTGCGGGTGCGGATCCACTCGTCACTGGTGTCGAGGACCTGGGCGAGGTCGTCGTTGGTCACGACCCGCTCCGGCAGGTAGGAGGCGATGCCGGCGAAGCGCACCGGCTGCGACCGGCCCGTCGGCGTGTGGATGGTGCTCACGACAGCTCCTCGGCTCGTGTGGTGCGGATGCCGCTCCGCGCTGTCGCGGTCGGCGGGCTCCCGGGCGCGTGGCGCCGCGGCAGGCACCGGGCGGTCACGCTAGGCGTGAGCGATCGATGGTGCTGGGCTCAGCGCGTCAGCGACGCTACGGACGTCCTCGGGACGCTCGACGCGGTGGATCGTCAGGTCGGGAACGGTGCGCTTGGCGAGCCCGGCGAGGACGCCACCGGGACCGACCTCGACCAGATCGGTCACCCCCTGCTCGGCGAGCGCGAGCTGGACCTCACGCCACCGCACGGGCGAGAGCATCCCGGCCCGCAGGGCGTCGGTGATGCCGGCGACGTCACGACGGGCGACGGCATCGCTGCCGGCGACCACGGGGATCTCGGGGTCGTCGGCGGGTGTGTCGGCCAGCGCCTGCGACACCGGCTCGACGGCGGGCGCCATCGCAGGCGAGTGGAAGGCACCCTCGACATCGAGGGGCAGGGCGCGCCCACCTGCCTCACGTGCCTCGGCCGCGACGGCCTCGACCGCCGCGGGGGGGCCGGCGACGACCACCTGGCCGGGCGCGTTGTCGTTGGCGATCACCAGGCCCTCGATGCGGTCGACGAGCACCTCGACGGCGTCGGGGGCCAGCTTGACCACGGCGGCCATCGTGCCGGGGTTGGCCGCGCAGGCCGCGGCCATCGCCTCGCCGCGTGTGGCGACCAGGGCGGCACCCTCCGTCACGCCGAACACGCCGGCGGCGATCGCCGCGGTGTACTCACCGAGCGAGTGGCCCGCCACCACATCGGCGCCGACACCCTCATCTCGCAGTGCACGCCAGGTCACCAAGGACGCCGCGAGGATCGCCGGCTGCGCGTCAGCGGTGCGACCGCCCGCCTCCGGATCGTCGGTCAGCGCGCGCACGTCGCGGTCGATCCCCTCGCTGACCTCATCGAGGACACCGAGCGCGGGGTGGCCCACCCATGCATCCAGCGAGCCGCCACGGTGCGAGCCCTGGCCGGGGAAGACGAAGGCGATGGACACGATGTGCTCCTGAGGCTGCTCGAGACGATCCGGTCGCGGGTGCCGGGGCTGC
>JBKGZF010000169.1:0-5654 GCA_046545715.1 Nitriliruptoraceae bacterium
ATGCTGACCCGTGTGCCCTCGGAGAACCTCGAGCTGTGGGTGCCGATCGGCACCACCGCGAGCCGACCGTCGTCCTTGAGATCACGGACCATGCACCCGATCGTGTCGGTGTGCACCACCACGGCACGGGCCGGGGTCCGCACCCCCGCCTCACCGTCGAGCCGCGCGGTCATGGCCCCCCGCCGGGTCAGCTCGAAGGCGAGCCCGATCTCCTCGATGCGCTCACCGACGTGCTGCATGACCACGTCGGTGCGGCCACTGGGACTCGGGATCCGCAGCAGCTCGAGCAGCACGTCCTGCAGCCACTCGGTGTCGATGGGGACGTCGGTGACATCACGTCGGTAGTTCATGGGGTGCGACGCTAGCGGCATGGCCAGCTGGCCGTGTCGGGCGCTCGGCCGGGCGGGGGGTCGAACCAGCGTCGGCATGGCACCAGCCGCCTCGGACCCGCCCTGCCCCGACGGGAGGCTCGCTCCTGCGAGGTACCGTTCCAGGGTCACCACCGACCGGCAGGACCGCCCGGTAGCGACGACCACCTCAGCTGGCCGACGCACCGGTCGACTACGGGAAGCGAGCAGTGGACGAGCCCGACCAGCGCGCCGAGGCCGAGGCCCCCGCCTGCTACCTGCACCCCAAGCGGCCGGCGCTGTTGCGCTGCACGCGGTGCGAGCGGCCGATCTGCGCCGAGGACGCCATCGAGGCCCCGGTCGGCTACCAGTGCCCGAACTGCGCACAGGGTGGCCAGCGGGTGCGCCGCATGGCCGAGATCGTCCGCGACGCCCCCACCACCCGCGCCCTGGTCTACACCATCGGGGCCATCTTCCTCATCGCGCAGGTCGGCGAGCTCGGGCTGCTCGACCGCTTCGCCCTGCGGCCGATCCTGATCTCCGCCGAGGGCTCCCGCCTGGTCGCTGACCAGCTGCCCGTGGACGCCTCGACGCTGAGCTTGACCATCGGCCAGCCGTGGCTGCTGGTCACCAGCGCCTTCCTGCACGTCAACCTGATGCACGTCGGGTTCAACGGGCTGCTGCTGTGGCAGCTCGGCCACATGCTCGAGCCCGCGCTCGGCCGCGCACGCTTCATCGCCCTCTACGCCGCGGGCCTGGTCGGCGGCTCGCTCGGGGTGGTGCTGCTGTCGTGGCTGGCGGGGATGACCGGCTGGGCCGGTGGCGCGCTCGGCACGATCCTGGGCGGCAACCCGTTCCAGCCGACGATCGGTGCCTCGGGGGCGGTGTTCGGGCTGATGGGCGCAGCGATGGTGGGGATGCGCAACCGCGGCATCGACCCGTGGCGGACCAGCATCGGCGGCCTGGTGATCATCAACCTCGGTCTGACCTTCCTCGTCCCCAACATCTCGGTCGGCGGCCACCTCGGCGGGCTGCTCGGCGGTGCGCTCGCCGCGCGTCTGCTGTTCGTGGAGCGCGAACGGGCACCGGCCGCGGTGCGCAACACCTGGATCGCGGTGGCCGTCATGGTCGCCCTCACGATCGCGCTGGCGTGGCCGCTGCCACAGATGGCGCTGCGCTGGATCTCCTAGCCAGCCGGATCAGTGCAGCTCATCGCGGGTACGACCGCCATCGGTGCGATGGTCCGCGGCCACCGACCCCGGTTCCCAGCCTCGCGGCAACGCCCGCGTCGAGGGGAAGAGCAGGTCCACGAAGCGCTCGGCCGTCGGCTGGGGCTCATGGTTGGCCAGGCCGGGGCGCTCGTTGGCCTCGATCACCACGTGCTGCGACCCCGATACGTCCGGCACGAGCAGGTCGAGCCCCACCACGGGGATGTCGAGCACCCGGCTGGCCTCGACCGCGGCAGCGGCGAGGTGGGGGTGGAGCTGCTCGGTGACGTCGTGGAGGGTCCCGCCGGTGTGGAGGTTCGCGGTGCGTCGCACGGCGAGCTCCTCACCCGACGGGAGCACGTCGTCGAGCTCGTAGCCCGCCGTGGCGATCACCCGGACGGTGTGTTCGTCCATCGGGATCCGCGATTCGCCGCCGGTCGCCGCAGCGCGTCGGCGGGAGGTCGCGGCGATCAGCTCACGGATCGTGTGCTCACCGGTTCCCGTCACGATCGCTGGCAGGCGCAGCGCGGCCGCGACCACCTGATGGTCGATGACCACGATCCGTAGGTCGCTGCCCGCTGCCACCTGCTCGAGCAGGACGTCGGGGCAGTAGCGCTCGGCGAGGCTGACGGCCTCGGTCAGCTCCTGGGGGGTCCTCACACCGACGGTGATGCCCTGCCCCTGCTCCCCCCGAGCGGGCTTGACCACGACCTCGCCGTGCGTCGCGAGGAACTCCTCGTCGCGTTCGTCGTTGGTCGCGACCCGACCCGCCGGCACCGACAGCCCGGCGTCGCTGAGCAGTCGGCGGGTCAGGCGCTTGTCGTCGCACTTGCTCATCGCGACCGCGGTGGTGAGCTCGCTGAGCGACTCCCGGGTCTGGACGGTCCGCCCACCATGACTGAGCTCGAGCAGCCCGGACTCCGCGTCGACGATGCGGATCGAGATCCCCCGACGGCGTGCCTCGTCGGCGACCAACCGCGCGTACGGGTTGAGGTCATCGAGCGCCTCGGCCGGTACCGCGGCGAAGTACCGCTCGTTGATCGGGTTCTTGCGCTTGACGCAGTACACCGGGACGCGTTCGAAGCCGAGGTCCTCGTAGAGCCCGATCGCGGGATCGTTGTCGTGGACGACCGAGAGGTCGAGGTAGGCACGCCCGCGCGCCTGGAACCGCTCGGCCAGGACCCGGACCAGCGCCCGTCCCACCCCCGGCCGCGGTGTCTGCGGGTCGACGGCCAGGCACCACAGGCTCGCACCGTGCTCGGGGTCGTTGAACGCGTGGACGTGGTCGACGCCGGTGACCGTGCCGATCACCTCACCGGTCTCGGCATCCTCGGCGACGAGGTAGATGAAGGTCGCGGTGCGTTGGTTGGCCCAGATCGTCTCGCTCGGTGCGGTGACCATGCCGGAAGCGGCGTAGATGCGGTTGATCGCATCGGCGTCGGTCTGATCGCGCAACTCGCGCACGAGCACGGTCTTGGTTGGCGTACCAGGTCGGTGCAGGTGCAGCCACAGCCGGTAGGTGTGGCTCGGGTCGATGAACAGCTCCTGCGGCGCCTTCGACACCAGCACGTGGGGCTCGCGCACGTAGAGGCACACGTCGCGCCGGCCGGTCTCCTCCTGGCTGATCTCGCTGATGAGCTCGTCGTGATCGTCGAAGGTCTGACCGAAGATCAGCCGCCCCCACCCACACTCCAGCGCGACGTTCGGCTCGACCTCGTCGGCGAGGTGCGAGGGCCGCGCGTCCCAGGAGCGGGTGGACAGACCCTGCTCGAACGCAGGGCGCGCCGCGGCACGCGACGCGAGACGCTCCGGATCGCCGTCCGGGCCGCGATTCTGCGGCATGGTCAGGCTCCTCGGGGGTGCCTCGGCGCTCAGGGGGCGATCTGGTGGGACTGCAGCCACAGCTCCAGCAGCCCGAGCTGCCACAGCTTGTTGCCGCGCAGCGCCGTGAGCTCCTCGTTCGGGTTGGCGAGCAGACGCTCGACGTAGGCCGGCTCGAACAGACCCCGCTCGGCCGCCGCCGGCGCGTGCAGCGCCTCGCGCACCAGCTCAAGGTAGGGGCCTTCAAGGTACTTCAACGCCGGCACGGGGAAGTAGCCCTTCGGTCGGTCGATCACCTCGGAGGGGAGCACCCGTCGAGCTGCCTCCTTGAGCACGCCCTTGCCCTCCTGGGCGAGCTTGAGCTCCGGGGGGACCTTCGCGGCCACCTCGAGGACCTCGTGGTCGAGGAACGGCACGCGCGCCTCCAGGCCCGCCGCCATGGTCATGTTGTCGACGCGCTTGACGGGATCATCGACCAGCATGATCTGCGAATCGAGGCGCAGCGCCATGTCGGTGGCCGTCTGCGCCCCGTCACGCAGGAAGTGCTGCTCGACGAAGGCGCGCGAGACGTCCTCGTCGAGCCGGTGCTCGGGCCGAAGCAACTCGGCCATCTCCGCGTGTGGACGGTCGAAGAAGGCGGCCTGGTAGCGCTCGACGGCCTGGCGGACCAGCCGATCACGGGGCGCGTCAGGTCCGAGCTCGTCGGTCAGGTCCTGCATCGGCGGATACCAGTGGTAGCCGGCGAACACCTCGTCAGCGCCCTGACCGGACTGCACGACCTTGACGTGCTCGGCCACCTCCTGGCTGAGGAGGTAGAAGGCGACGGCGTCGTGGCTGACCATCGGCTCGCTCATGGCGCGCACGGCACCGTGCAGGGCCGGCAGCATCCGCTCGGTGCCGATCTGGATCCGGTGGTGGTCGGTGCCGAACTCGCGGGCGATCACGTCGGAGTACTTGAACTCGTCGCCCTCCTCGCCGCCGACCGATTCGAACCCGATCGAGAAGGTGCTGACCCCGGTCTGCCCGGCCTCGGCGAGCAGCCCGACCACCAGCGAGGAATCGAGCCCGCCGGAGAGCAGCACGCCGACGGGGACATCGGCAACCGTGCGCCACCGGACAGCCGAGCGCATCGCGTCGAGCACCGCGTCCTGCCAGTCCCCCTCGGTCCAGTCGGCCCGGTCGGGATCGCGGGTGAAGTCCGGCCGCCAGAACTCGGTGTCGGTGGTGCTGCCGTCCGGCTCGATCGCGCGGATCGTCGCCGGTGGGAGCTTGCGCACACCACTGAGGATCGTGTGTGGCGCTGGCACGACCGAGTGGAAGGTCAGGTAGTGGTGCAGCGCGACCCGGTCGATCGAGGTGTCGAGATCACCGGCGGCGACCAGTGCCGGCAGCGTCGAGGCGAACCGCAGGCGGCCGGGTGAGCCGGCGAGGTAGAGCGGCTTGATCCCGAAGCGATCGCGTCCGAGCAGGGTCCGCCCGGTGTCGCGCTCGTGGATGACGAACGCGAACATCCCCTGGAGCCGGTCGACGAAACCATCCCCCCAGGCGTGGTAGGCCTTGAGCACGACCTCGGTGTCCGAGGTGGAGAAGAACCGGTAGCCGCGCTCGGCCTGCAGTCGCTCACGCAGCTCCCGGTAGTTGTAGATGCAGCCGTTGAAGGCGATGGTCAGGCCCAGCTCGGGATCGTGCATCGGCTGGTTGCCGCACTCGGAGAGGTCGATGATGCGCAGGCGGCGGTGACCGAGCGCGATCCGCCCCGAGGCGAACAGACCCTCGCCGTCCGGGCCGCGGTCCGACATCACCCGCGTCATGCGCCCCACGGCGACGACGTCGGGCGCGTGGCCGTCGAACCGCAGCTCACCGCTGAACCCGCACATGTGTGGGACCTTTCCGCTCCAGGCTCCGCTCCAGGCGGTGGCATCGAGCGCCGGCAGCGTGTCGGCGCCGATCGGCGCACCGGTCATCGTAGGGGCAGCCGGCCCGGGACCGCGCCGGGGATGGCCAGGGATGGCCGGGGATGCGAGGAACTGGGCACATCCCCAGGAACTCGCATCGTCGGGTGGCGGGCCTAGACTCCGGAGGGGGTCGGGCCCCTCCGGTCCGTCCTCGGCTCCCCCGCAGCGCGCTGCCACCCGGCTAGCCAAAGGCCCGTCGTGGAACCCCTTGCGCTCTCGCCCGACCGCCGCCGCGCCGATCTCGACCGACTGGGCGCGACCACCTTCGACGTGCTGGTGATCGGAGGTGGCGTGACCGGCGCGGGCATCGCGCTGGATGCGGC
>JBKGZF010000170.1:0-5622 GCA_046545715.1 Nitriliruptoraceae bacterium
CGGTAGCGCGCTGCCCCGTCGGCACGCTCGACGCTGACCATGGACTTGTCGATGAGCTCGGCGAGCAGGCCCGCCACCTCGCCCTCGAGGACCCGGCCTCCGGCGCACACCTGCTCGGCCGCCGGCAGCGAGAACCGGTCGGCGAAGACCGACAGCCGGTCGAACAGGCGCGCCTCGGGCTCATCGAGCAGCTCGTAGGACCAGGCCACCAGTCCCTGCAGGGTGCGGTGACGTCCCTCCTCGCGGTGCGGGCCCCCCGCCAGCAACGAGAAGCGCTGGTCGAGCCGTGCCAGCAGGGCATCGGGCGCCAGTGCCCGCACACGCGCCGCCGCCAGCTCGATGGCCAGTGGGAGCCCGTCCAACCGTCGGCACAGCTCGGCGACCGCTTCGGCGTTGGCATCGGTGAGCTCGAAGTCGGGGTCAGCCGCCTGCGCCCGCGCGACGAACAGCGCGCCCGCCGGTGCCACAACGACCTGCTTCGCATCCGCCTCCACACGCGGCAGGCTCAGGGGTGCCACCTGCCAGACCCGTTCGCCGGGCAGATGCAGGCGCTCGCGCGAGGTCGCCAGGACCGCCGCATCCTCGCACCTGCGCAGGAGCACCTCCACGATCCCCCCGACCGCCCCCAGCAGGTGCTCGCAGTTGTCCAGCACCAACAGCAGTCGTCGGCTGCCGAGCGCGGCGACCAGGACCTCGTCCACCGGCCAGCGTCCCGAGTGCTCGACCCCCAGCGCATCCACCAGGGCCGGTCCTACGGCCTCGGGATCCCGCACCGCCGACAACGTGCAGACGGTCACGCCGTCGTCGAAGTCCCCGGCCACCTCGGTAGCGACCTGCTCGGCCAGCCGCGTCTTGCCCACGCCGCCGGGCCCGGTCAGCGTCACCAGCGGGTTGTCGGCCACCAGCGACGCCACCGAGGCGATCTCCTCCTTGCGGCCGATGAGCTCGCTGACCTGCCTCGCCGCTGCCATCGGCGTTGGACCGAGGTCACCCGGCGCTTGCGCGTCCTGTCGCAGGATCCCTTGGTGGAGTCGCTGCAGGTGAGGTGAGGGGTCGAGACCAAGCTCGTCGCGCAGCCGTTGCTGGAGTCGTCGGTAGGTCGCCAGCGCGTCCACCTGCTGGCCACCACGGTGTAGCGCCACCATCAGCTGGCCGTAGCTGCGCTCGTCCAGCGGTTGCGCATCCACCCTGGCCTCGAGCTCCGCCACCACCTGCTGATGCTGGCCCAGTGCCAGCTGCGCGTCCACACGGTCGGCGGCCGCCGCCGCGCGCAGCCGCTCGAGCCGAACGGCCTCGGGGCGAACCGCTTCGTGGTCAGCGAGCTCGTCGAACGCGGCACCCCGCCACCGTCCCAACCCGCGCTCGAGCAGCTCGAGCGCGTACCGCGGCTCGTCGGCGAGGGCGGTTGTCGCCGTCGTGACCTCCTGTTCGAAGCAGGCGGCATCCAGTCTGTGGCCTGTCAGGTCGAGGCGGTAGCCGCCACCCTCGGTCACGATCACGTCCGCGGCCCCATCCTCGAGCGCGCCGAGGTCGCGTCGCAGCTGCGAGACGTGGCTCCTCAGGGTCTTGATCGCACTGGACGGCGGTGTCGCGCCCCACAGGGCATCGATGAGACGATCCGCCGAGACCGGCTGTCCATCCGCCGCCAGCAGCACGGCCAGGATCGTGCGCTGACGCGCACTGGGCAGCGCCACCTCGCGCTCCCCGGTGACGACCGCGAACGGCCCAAGCAGCCGGAACTCCATCCCCCGAGCCTATGAGACCTCGCTGCTGGCCACAGGGACGAGGTAGTCGGCGAGGTCAGCGCTCGTGGGGCTCGACCTCGGCGACGAAGCGCGCGATCCGCTGGCCGAGCTGCGGCCCGGCGTCCTCCTGCAGGAAGTGGTGTGCTCCCTCGATGGGCTCGAAGCCGACGCAGCCGGGGATCAGCTCAGCGAAGCGCTGCCCCATGTGCGTCGGCAGGATCGTGTCCGCAGCGCCCCACAGCACCAGGGTGGGCGTGTGCCACTCGGCGAGCTCGCGCCGTGTTGCCAAGAGCCGCTGCGCGCCGTCGTCATCGTCTGCGAGGGGGACCAGCAGCGGCAGCGCTCGAGCCCCCGCCTTGGAGGCGATCGTGTCGAACGGTGCGTCGTAGGCGGCCTTCTCCTCCTCGGTGAGCTCGCGGGTGACCCCACCGTCCACGAGGAAGCTGATGGGCAGGTCCTCGGTGCGCTCCACGAAGCGCTTGAACCTCGCCCACGCCTCGCTGGGGAACCCGCCGGAGGTGTACAGCCCGGTATCGGTCAGCACCAGCCGCTCCACGCGCTCGGCGTGCTCCACCGCCCAGGGCAGGCCGAGCAGCCCGCCCCAGTCGTGCACGACCAGGGTCAGCGGCCCGGGGACCACCGCATCGAGGTGGGCGGCCAGCGCCGCGCCGAGGCGGTCGTGGGAGTACCAGGCGGGGTCGGTGGGCTTGTCGCTGCGCCCGAACCCGACCAGATCCGGTGCGACCACGCGCAGCCCGGCCTCGACCAGGGGCGGGATCACCTCGCGCCACAGGTAGCTGTAGGTCGGCTCACCGTGGAGCAGCACCACGGGGTGTGCGTCCGACGGGCCGGCCTCCATATGGGCCAGCTCGAGCTGGGTGCCGTCGACCTCGACCTGGCGTCTGCCAACGTCGACAGCAGCGGGCACCAGCCCCTCGAAGCGCTCCGACGGTGTGCGATGGACCTCGACCATGGTTGCCTCGCACCGCAGGGGACATCAGGCGGGCAGTCAACCAGCTACCTCGCAGCCAGGGTGGCCAACATCGCCGTCGCTGCCCGCTCGATCACCTGCCACCACCCCGGCGGTGGCATGGTCGCACAGGGTGGCCCGTTCGCCTTCGGCAACAGCTGCCGTCACACCGGTGAGGCGGCGGCCGGTACGGTCAGCGACCCCCGACGGGGAAGCGCCGTCCGGCCGCAGCCCGCCTGCAGCCGGGGGTCCGCACGACGAACGGGAGCCTCACGTGGGTCGGGTGGAGCACGATCACCGCTTGGCAGGGACGGTGCGGTCTGGCGCCGCCTCACAGGGGAGGATGCGGCCGTGAAGCCCGCCCCCTTCGCCTACCACGCTCCGCGGACCGTCGAGGAGGCCCTGCACGTCCTCGGCGAGCTCGGGGACGACGCCAAGGTGCTGGCCGGCGGCCAGAGCCTGATGCCGCTGCTCAACATGCGCCTGGCTGCGCCCGCAGCCCTGGTCGACCTCGCCCACCTCGACGGCCTCGACCGCTTGGAGGTGGCTGACGAGCACGTGCGGGTCGAGGCGCGTGTCACCGCCGAGCGGCTGCGCACCGACACCGCGGCGACCGACGCCATCCCGCTGCTGCGCCAGGCCATCGACCTGGTCGCGCACCCGGTGATCCGCAACCGCGGCACCGCCGTCGGCTCCGTCGCGCACGCCGATCCGGCGGCCGAGCTGCCGGCGGTGCTCTCGCTGCTCGGGGGCCGGGTGGAGCTGGCGACGGCACAGGGCAGCCGTACCGCCAGCGCCGACGACTACCTGCTCGGACCGCTCGAGTCCGATACCCGGCCCGGTGAGCTCGCGACGGCGATCGTCGTGCCGCGGCCCCAGGCGCGGACCGGGACAGCCTTCGAGGAGCTCGCCCGGCGTCACGGTGACTACGCGCTGGCGGGCGTCGGCGTCGCCGTCACCGTTGACGCGGACGCAGCGGTCAGCCAGGCCCACGCCGCGTTCATCGGCGTGGGGCCGACCCCGATCCGGCTCGACCTGACGCGGACGCTTGCCGGCCAGCCCCACGACGCGCTGGACACCGCCGCGGCGGTGGAGCTGGCCCGGTCGTCGCTCGAGCCCGAGGACGACATCCACGCGACCGGCGCCTACCGGCGCCACCTCGCCGGGGTGCTGCTCGGCCGCGCGCTGAGCATCGCCACCGCCCGCGCGACCGCAGGAGGCGTGACGTGAGCATCCACTCCACCGCCGGCGGCATCGACGCCGACCAGCGCGTCGAGGTCACCGTGACGGTCAACGGGCTGCCGCGATCGGCGACGGTGTCGACGCGACGTCTGCTCAGCGACCTCCTGCGCCACGACCTGCGCCTGACCGGTACCCACGTCGGCTGCGAGCACGGGGTGTGTGGCGCTTGCACGGTGCTGCTCGACGGCGCCCCGGTGCGCTCGTGCCTGACCCTGGCCGTCAGCGTCGATGGCCGTGACATCACCACGATCGAGGGCCTCGCGGCCGATGACGGCAGCCTCCACCCCGTCCAGGCGGCGTTCCTCGACAACCACGGTCTGCAGTGCGGCTTCTGCACCCCCGGCTTCGTGGTCAGCGCCTGCGGGTTCCTGGCCGAGCATCCCGAACCGGACGACGAGGAGATCCGCGAGGGGATGGCCGGCAACCTCTGCCGGTGCACCGGCTATGCCGGCATCCTGGACGCGGTCAAGCAGGCCGCTGGTGAGCTGCGTGCGTCCGGCGCCGATCCGCGCGAGCGGCCGGCAGCCGGTGACGGTCCCTCCTCGGGGGAGGTGAGCTCGTGACCACCCGCATGCTCGGCGCTCCGGTCGCCCGTTCCGAGGACCCACGGCTGCTGCGCGGCGAGGGCCGCTACGTCGACGATCTCGGCCACGACGCCTACGAGGTCGCGATCGTGCGCAGCCCCCATGCGCACGCGCGCATCGTCGACATCGACCTCACCGGTGCGTTGGACGTCGAGGGCCTGGTGTCGATCTACACCTTCGACGACCTGCCCGAGCGGGTGCGCGAGCCGCTGCCGGTGCTGATCCCGCACCCGGCCCTGACCGCCGGCCGGACCCAGCACGTGCTGGCCGACCGGGAGGTCGACTACGTCGGCCAGGCGGTGGCCATGGTCGTCGCCGAGGATCGTTACGCGGCCGAGGACGCCGCCCAGCGCGTCCTGGTCGACTACGAGCCGCTGCCGCCGGTCGTCGGGCCCGAGCGCGCCCGTGAGGCCGACCGGGCGGTCCACGACGACATCCCCGACAACGTCGCCGCCCACCTCGAGCAGACCATCGGTGACGCACCCTCAGCCATCGCCGAGGCCCCCCACCGGCTCAGCTTCCGGCTGGACATCGAGCGCTCGGCATCGACGCCGATGGAGACGCGCGGCAGCTACGCGCGCTGGGACGCCGACGACCGACGACTGCGGCTCTACAGCTCCACCCAGGCGCCGACCAGCGTGCGCGCCGCCGTGGCCGCCTACCTCGGCCTGGATCTCGCCCAGGTCGAGTGCATCGCGCCCGACATCGGCGGCGGCTTCGGGGTGAAGATCATGCACCCCTGGCCGGAGGAGATCCTGGTCTCCTGGGCGGCCCGCGAGCTCGGCCACGACGTCAAGTTCACCGAGGATCGTCGTGAGCACTTCATCTCGGCCCACCATGAGCGCAGCCAGGTGCACTGGGTCGAGGTCGGCTTCGACGACGACGGCCGGGTGCTCGGACTGGACCTCGAGTTCGTCCACGATCATGGCGCGTTCATCCCCTACGGGCTGATCGTGCCGATCATCACCTCCACGCAGCTGATCGGCCCGTACAAGCTGGAGAACTACCGGGTCGTCTTCGACAGCGTCTACACCAACACCGTGCCGGTCACCCCCTACCGGGGTGCCGGGCGGCCCCAGGG
>JBKGZF010000171.1:0-5620 GCA_046545715.1 Nitriliruptoraceae bacterium
GGTCGGTGGCGCGGCTGGCACCGGTTCGTGCCCCTGGCCCTGGGCGTGTATGTGATCGTGCCGATGGGGCCACTTCTCGTGGCCTCCGATGACCTTGCCCGGTTGGGCATCGGTGGCTGGATGCTCGGGTTCGCCGCACTGGGATGGGCCCTGGTGGCCACAGCCGCGGACCAGCACACCGAGCAGACCGATCTGACAACGGCAGGTGACCTGCGATGACGACGATCCGAACCGTGCCGTCCGACACTCCTTCCCGCCGAACGTTCGCTCGAGGCGCGAGCACGGTGGGGATCGCAGGCGGATGTCTCCTGCTCATCTATGGGGCATTGGCCATCGCCTTCCCCCATCCCGCCATCGTCGAGCCGGCCTTCGAGGCGTTCTGGGCGGTGCTGAACCTGGGGATGATCGCCGGGATCCTCGGATGGACGGCGCTCGACGTCGCACGGTCTCGCCGCGTCGCCCGCATCGGCGCCAGCGTGGCGGTGGCCGGCCATGTTCTGCGGATCCTCGCATCGATCCTCATCATCGCCGTCCCGTCGGTCGACCCCGAGCCGCTGATCCTCTCCAGCATCGGCCTCATGTACGCAGGGCTCGTGACGCTGGGCGTGACGACGTTGCGGGGCCGGCGACTGACGGGCTGGCGTGCAGGTTGTCCCTTCCTCGTGGTGGCGACCGGCTTTGTGACCGCCGCGGTCTACCAGGTCGACCTTGTGATCCACTTCGTCCTACTGGGCCTGCTGTGGGGCCCAGCGTGGCTCTTGCTCAGCGGGGTGGTTCGGAACGTGGCGGCCCGCCCGTCCTAGAGAGCAGACGCACGGGACGGTCGCGGTCGGTGAGACCGTTCCTCGGAGCTCCCAAGGTGACAGGTCGGTCCGAGGGGCGGCGAGTTCTCTGTCACTGCTGGCGCTGGGCGGGGTGTTGACTGGCCTGGGCGGCTGTGGACGCTGACGGTGACGGGGTTCGACGCCGCCGGCCCGGCCGTGACCACCCTTCGCGGTCTGTGGGTGGCCCTGTACTACTGGTCCTTACTACTGGTCCCTCCTCGCGGTGCTCAGCCTGGCCTGAGCCCGCCGTGCGGTCATCGAGGTCGGCTCGCACCACGGTTGAGACCGATGCCCGCTAGTACTCACACGGGAGTCGCTCGCGCGAAGCCCTACCCGTTGCGCCCGACCGTCGCGCTGGAGTTTCTGGTGCTTGCGACCGAGCAGAAAGCCGTGCGTAACGGGACTTCCGATCGCCCGTTCTGCTCGCTTGACCGTCTCGTATGGACACCCCACAGGGGAGCGGTGCGGCGGCGCTCAGCGCCGGACCGCGACCTCCTCGAGCCAGCCGAGGATGCGCTGCAGCGGTGCCCGCCAGGCGCGCTCGAGCATCAGCAGGTGGCCCATGCCGAGGTAGAGGCGCGGCCGGGTGTTGAAGTGGCGGGCGGTGCGCGCGACCGCGGCCGGTGGGACGATCCGGTCGAGCTCGCCACCGAGCACCAGCATCGGCGCGCGCACGTCACGGGCACGCCGCGGCAGGATCGCCTGCATCGGCGCGAGCAGCGACTCCTCGCCCATCCGCGCGATCGTGGTGCGGGCGACCTGCGGATCGACGTCGTCGCCGAACAGCGTCGTGGCGGCGGGCACGGCCTGACGACCGAGCACCCCGTCCAGCAGCGCGCGCGGGTCGTTGCGGGCGAGTGCGACGGCGAGCTCCAGGCCATGGAGTGGGGGAGCGGGGCAGACCAGCACCCCCGCCGGCGCGCTGCGGTAGCGCTCGAGCACGCCCTGGACCACCAGCGCACCCAGCGAATGGCCGATCAGCACCGGCGGGGCCGGCAGCGAGGTGATGGCCTGGAGCACGTCGTGCTCGTAGTGGCGCAGGGTGGCCCGGCGCAGCGACGGGGGTCGGCGGCTGCCGCCGTGGCCACGCAGGCTCACCGCGTAGGCGCACCAGCCCGCATCGGCCGCGGCGGACAACCAGTTGTCGAAGGCCCACGCTCCCATCGCGGCGCCGTGGACGAACAGCAGCGGCGGCCGGGCGGGGTCGGGCTCGGCGGGCAGGGCGTGGACCACCTCACGCCGCACCGGTGGGGCGGGGAAGGTCCAGTCGGCCCGGCGCAGCACCGGCTCACCGGCACCGCGAGGCCCTGCAGGCGGCACCCCGCCGGACTGGCGCAGCGGGGGTGCGAGGACGGGCGTCGGCGAGGCAGCCGTGGGGCCGCCGGGACCTGACGTGTCCGCGGCGCTGCTGTGTCCCGAGGTGGCGTGGACGCCGCCGGAACCGACCGGCCCGCTCACGCGGCCACCGCCGTCGCTAGGCGGCCCTCGAGCTCGTGGATGTCGCGGGCGAGCAGGCGGATGTAGTCGGCGTGCTCCACCTCGACGTAGTGGCGGGTGGAGTCGATCAGCTCGATGCCGCCCTGGCCGCGCTCGTCGAGGTGGGCGCGGGCGCGCGCCAGGTACTCGCGGGCCGCGGCGGGGTCCTGGCGCTGCAGCTCCAGGCAGCGGGCGAGCAGCACCGTCTGCCAGTGCACCAGGCAGAACTGGCCCGAATCGGGCTGGATCAGCCCGATCACGCTGATGTCGCCACGGTCGGGGTGGAGCACGTTGCGGTATAGCAGCGGCCGTCCGGGCTCACCGGGGAAGGTGTCGTCGGCGAGGAACGGGAAGCGGATCAGGTAGCCCGTGGCGAAGACGACCAGGTCGGCGGTGGTGCGCTCGCCGTCGGTGAACACCACCTCGTCGCCGTCGAAGTGGTCGATGTCGGGGACGGGGGTGATCGCGCCGTGCCCGACGTGGTAGAGCAGCTGCTGGTTGACGATCGGGTGGGTCTCGAGGAACCGGTGGTCGGGGGTGGGCAGCCCGAAGCGCTCGTAGCGGCCGACGGTCAGCCGCGCGGTCGCCTCGAACAGCGCCTGGGTCAGGCGCATCGGCAGCCGTAGCGAGAAGATCAGCTCGCTGACTTGGTCGGTGGGGCGGCCCATGGTGTACTTCGGCGCGTACCAGTAGCTGCGGCGCGTGGAGTGGTGGACGGCGCTGGCGCGTTGGGCGGCCTCGACCGCCAGGTCACAGCCGGTGTTGCCGGCGCCGATGACCACCACCCGCCGGTGGTCGAAGCGATCGGCGTGCTGATGATCGGCGGCGTGGATCAGCTCACCGGTGAAGGTGTCCTGACCGGGGTAGGTGGGCCACTTGGGGTGCCAGTTGTGGCCATTGGCGACGACGAGGTGGCCGTAGCTACGCGTGGCAGCGCCCTCCGGCCCGCTGAGCTCGACCTGCCAGCCGCCGCTGCTGAGCGGCCGTGCCGCGGTCACCTCGGTGCCGAGCTCGATCAGCCGGTCGACCCCGAAGTGTGCGGCGTAGCGCTGCAGGTAGGCCAGCACCTGGGTGTGGTGGAGGTAGTCGGGGTCGGCGTCGGACATGGGGAAGTCGGGGAACTGGGTGAACGGCTTGGAGGAGATCATGTAGGTCGAGTCGTAGACCCGGCTCGATCCGACCTCGACGTTCCAGTTGCCGCCGAGCACCTGCTCGCGCTCGATCACGTCGACCGCGAAGCCGCGTTCGCGCAGGTTCTTCGCGGCGGCCAGCCCCGAGCTGCCCGCGCCAACCACCAGCACGCGGTCCCGGCGGTCGTCGATGTCGTGGGACCCCATGCCGGTGAAGCTATCAGCGGCCGATCGCGAGCTCGGCGGCGCGAGGGTCGACCTCGTCGCTATGGGGGTCGTCCTCGTCGTCGGAGCGGTCGAAGCGGTCGATCACCGGCAACACCACGCCGGTGGCGATGGTGGCGACCGCCAGCAGGACCACGATCGTGATCAGGTGTCCCATCGGGTTCATCCCTTCGTCGCCGTGCACCCTGTCTGACTGCTCGAGCGTCGTCGCGGTTGCGTCCGACACCTCGGTCGTGCGCTCGGCGCGCAGCCGACGTCCCACCGCTTACGCGTCGGCCGGTGGTCGCTGCTCGCTAGCATCGGAGGTTGGATCGGCCCGGCCAGGTCCGCGTGCCGCACCAGCCGGTCGCCCCACCAGCGGGGCGTCGCTCCAGCCGGTCGCCCCACCAACCGTTCGAGGAGTCCCGCCGCATGGCCGTCAGCCACGCCGACGAGCTCAGCGCGCTGCGCGAGCGGCTCGAGCAGCTCGAGGCCGATCTGGACGTCGCGGGCAAGCGTGACCGGCTCGGCGAGCTGCACGAGCTCGCCGGCCAGCCCGACCTGTGGGACGACACCGACCGGGCACGCCGCATCACCACCGAGCTGTCACGGCTCGAGTCCGAGCTCAACCGCTTCGACGCCCTGGTCGCGCGCATCGACGACCTCGAGGTGCTCGAGCAGCTCGCCCAGGAGGAGGACGACAGCGGCTCGGCCGACGAGGTCACCAAGGGGCTCAGCGACCTGCGGGCCGAGCTCGACCGGCTCGACGTGCTCAACCTGTTCAACGGCGAGCACGACACGTCCGACGCCATCGTCTCGATCCACGCGGGGGAAGGCGGGGTCGACGCGATGGACTGGGCGCAGATGCTGCAACGGATGTACCTGCGCTGGGCCGAGAAGCGCGGCTTCGAGACCGAGGTCTACGACCAGTCCTACGGCGAGGAGGCGGGGCTGAAGTCCACCACCTTCGAGGTGCGCGGCCAGTTCGCCTACGGCTGGCTCTCCGCCGAGCACGGTGTCCACCGGCTGGTGCGCATCAGCCCGTTCGATTCGCAGGCGCGGCGCCAGACCTCGTTCGCGCTGGTCGATGTCGTGCCGGTCCTGCCAGAGGTCGAGTCCGACGTCGAGGTCCCCGACGAGGACATCCGCGTCGACGTCTACCGCTCGTCGGGCCCGGGTGGCCAGAGCGTCAACACCACCGACTCGGCGGTGCGCATCACCCACCTGCCGACCGGCATCGTGGTCAGCTGCCAGAACGAGAAGTCCCAGCACCAGAACAAGGCCGTCGCGCTGCGGGTGCTCAAGGTCAAGCTGGCCGAGCTCGAGCGGCAGAAGCGCGACGAGGAGCTCGAGGAGCTGCGCGGCGGCGCGCAGAACGTGGGCTTCGGCTCCCAGATCCGCTCCTACGTCCTCCACCCCTACCAGATGGTCAAGGACCTGCGATCGGAGTACGAGACCGGCAACGTCTCCCAGATCCTCGACGGCGAGCTCGACGAGCTGCTCGAGTCCGAGCTGCGCAACCGGGTCCGCCAGGCGGCCGAGCAGAGCTGAGCGATCCGTCGCGAGCTGACCGGCCACGGCCGAACGGACGCTGGCCGGGGGTCTGGGCTGCGATGAGCGCACGGGCCAGCGAGGTACGCTCACGCGCCGGTCAGAGGCGGTCTGGACTGCCCGCCGCCTGCGTCGTCTTCAGTTGACTCGACAGCCACGTCGTCAGGTGCGACGACACCCCGGGACCCGGATCGGATCGATGCGGACGTGATCAGACTCGAGAACGTCACCAAGACCTACAAGCGCGGGGCCGACGATCAGGTCATCGCGCTCAACGACGTGTCGGTGGAGGTCACCAAAGGCGAGTTCGTCTTCGTGGTCGGCCCGTCGGGCTCGGGCAAGTCGACCTTCATGCGGCTGCTCACCCGCGAGCAGACCGCCGACGAGGGCGAGGTGTGGGTCGCCGGCAAGAACCTCGGCAAGCTGCGGCGCTGG
>JBKGZF010000172.1:0-5602 GCA_046545715.1 Nitriliruptoraceae bacterium
CGAGGAACCCGTCATGGTCGAGCACCTCGACGTCAGGACCGGCGCCTACGCCGATTCCGTCAGCCTGATGCAGGTCAGCCGCCGCGTCAGCGACACCGACGGCGTGGACGCCGCGCTGATCGCGATGGCCACCGAGCTCAACGTCGAACTGCTCGAGGGCATGGGCTTCGAGCGGCCTGATGCCTCGCCGAACGACCTGTTGATCGCGATCCGGGCACAGGACGACGCCGCGCTCGAGGCCGGGCTCAGTGAGCTCGAGGACGCGCTGGCGGCCTCGTCCGGCGGAGGGGACACGGCTGGGTTCGGGGATGCGCCGGCCCCACGGACCGTCCGCGACGCGGCCACCTTCGGGGGGCAACTCGCGCTGATCTCCACCCCCGGTGAGCACGCCTTCGTCGAGGCGCTCGACGCCCTGCGGGCCGGACTGCACGTCATGGTCTTCAGCGACAACGTCCCGCTCGAGCACGAGGTAGCCCTCAAGCGCGAGGGGGCTGACCAGGGCCTGCTGGTCATGGGCCCGGATGCCGGCACCGCGATCATCTCCGGGGTCGGGCTCGGCTTCGCCAACGTGGTCACGCCAGGGCCGGTCGGGATCGTCGCCGCCTCCGGCACCGGCGCGCAGCAGCTGAGCTCCCTGCTCGATGACGCGGGGGTCGGGGTCTCACACGTGCTCGGCGTCGGGGGGCGTGACCTCAAGGCGGCCGTCGGAGGGACCGCCACGGTCCAAGCGCTGCGTGCGCTCGACCAGGATCCGCGCACCGAGCTGATCGTGCTGCTGTCCAAGCCGCCGGACGAGGCGGTCGGCGCGACCGTGCGCGAGGTGGCCGCCTCGCTGACCACCCCGGTCGTGCTGGGCCTGCTGGGCCCCACCGAGGACGATCTGACCGGTGTCGCGACGAGCGCTATCACCAGCCTCGGCCGGCCCGAGCCGACCTGGGCGACCTGGGGCGAGGCGCCGGGCGACCACGGGGCCGATGGCCGGCTGGTCGGGCTGTTCGCCGGCGGGACGCTGTGCGCCGAGGCGCTGCTGGCCGCCGAGGCCGCCCTCGGCCCGGTCGCCTCCAACATCGCCGCCGATCCCGAGCAGCGCCTGGCAGGGGAGCTCACCGCCGAGGGACACGTCCTGCTCGACCTCGGCGAGGACGAGTACACCCTGGGACGTCCCCACCCGATGATCGACCAGCAGCTGCGGCTCGAGCGCATCGCCGCCGAGGCTGCCCGCGACGACACCCGCGTGCTGCTGCTCGACGTGGTCCTCGGCCACGGTGCGCACCCGGATCCGGCCGGTGAGCTGGCCCCGGCGATCACCGCCGCCAAGCGCACGGCCGCCGATGCGGGGCGTGAGCTCACCGTCGTCGTCTCGTTGTGCGGCACCGCCGCCGATCCGCAGGGCCGCGACCGCCAGGCCGCGCAGCTGGCCGAGGCCGGCGCCTTCGTGGCCGCCTCCAACGCCCAGGCCGCCCGGGCCGCGGTGTCCGTGCTCGCCTGACCACCCGCAGCCCGCCGATCCGACAAGGAGCGCACCGTGAGCGCTGATCTTGCCAACCTCGGCCCACCGCTCGGTGGACTGCTCGAGGCGCCACCCACCGTGGTGACCGCGGGCGTCGAGCTGTTCGAGACCACCCTGCGCGACCAGGGCGTCGAGGTGGTCGCCGTCGACTGGCGGCCCCCGGCCGACGACGTCGCCGCCGAGCTCGCCGCCATCGCCGCCGATCCCCGCACCGCCGAGGCGAACCGCACCGCCGTCGAGCGCATCACCTCGGCGGAGCCCCGCTGGGTGGGCATCCGCCCGGCCCGTGAGGCGGTCGGCATCGAGACCGGGCAGTTCCTGCACGCTGGTCCGCCGATCACCTGGGAGCGGGCCTCCGGGCCGATGCGCGGTGCGCTGATCGGCGCCATGCTCTACGAGGGCATGGCCGACACCCCCGAGCAGGCCCAGGCGATCGGTGAGCGCGGCGAGCTCGAGCTCGCTCCCTGCCACAGCGCCGGCGCGGTCGGCCCGATGGCGGGGGTGGTCAGCCCGTCGATGCCGATGTTCGTGATCGAGAACGGCGCGTTCGGCAACACCGCCCACTGCACGCTGAACGAGGGACTTGGCAAGGTGCTGCGCTACGGCGCCTACGCCCCGGAGGTGATCGAGCGGCTGCGGTGGATGGAGCACGTGCTCGGCCCGGCCATGCAGGCGGCCGTGCGACAGCTGGGCTCGCTCGATCTGCGGGCGATCATCCAGCAGGCGATGCAGATGGGCGACGAGCTGCACAACCGCAACCGGGCCGCCTCCGCGCTACTGGTCCGCGAGATCGTCCCGCCCCTGCTCGAATCCGGGCTCGACAGCGGCGACCTCGCCGACGTGGTGCGGTTCATCAACGGCAACGAGCACTTCTTCTTGAACCTCGGCATGCCCTCGGCCAAGGCGGCGCTCGACCCGGCACGCGACATCCCCGGCTCGTCGGTGCTGGTGGCCATGGCCCGCAACGGCACCGATTTCGGCATCCAGGCGTCGGGCACCGGTGACCGCTGGTTCACCGCCCCGGCGACGGTGCCGGACGGGCTCTACCTCGGCGACTTCGGTCCTGAGGATGCCAACCCCGACATCGGTGATTCCACCATCACCGAGACCGGCGGCATGGGCGGGTTCGTGATGGCCGCGGCGCCGGCGATCGTGCGCTTCGTCGGTGGCCAGGCCGCAGACGCCCTGGACGCGACCCGGCGCATGTACCAGATCGCGGTCGGCGAGCACCCCCACTTCCAGATCCCGATCCTGGAGTTCCGTGGCAGCCCGGTCGGCATCGACGCCACGCGGGTGGTGCGCACCAGCACCGTGCCCGCGGTCAACACCGGCATCGCCGGCCGTGAGGCCGGGGTGGGCCAGGTCGGAGCGGGCCTGGTGACCCCGCCGATGGAGGTGTTCGTCGAGGCGGTGCGTGCCCTGGCTGCCGATGCGCAGCCCGCCGGCTGAGCGGCGGCGTGGCACGGGTGCTGATCACCGGGGCCGGTGGCAAGACCGGTCGGGCGGTGATCGACGCGCTGCGCGAGCGGGACGTGCCGGTCCGTGCGCTGGTCCGCTGCCCTGAGCGGCACGCCGACCTCGCCGGCGACGACCTCGAGCTGGTGGCGGGCGATCAACGCGATGTCGCCACGCTCGAAGGGGCGATGGACGGCTGCGATGCGGTCTACGCGATCGCCCCCAACGTCTCGCCCGACGAGCTCGCCATGGGAACGGCGCTGCTCGAGGCGGCCAGCCGGGCGGGGCTCGAGCGCGTGGTCTACCACTCGGTGATCCACCCGCAGCTGACCGCGATGCCCCACCACGCCGACAAGGGTCGGGTCGAGGAACGGGTGATCGAGTCGGGGCTGGCTTGGACGATCCTGCAGCCCAACGCCTACCTCCAGAACCTCGCCGGCTACCACGACCAGCTGCGCGCCGGGCGCTACGAGGTCCCCTACGCCACCGACCGCGCCAGCGCGATGGTCGACCTGCGCGACGTCGCCGAGGTCGCAGCCCGGTGCCTGGTCGAAAGGCTCGGCGTCCACGCCACCTTCGAGCTCTCCGGGCCGGCGGCCGTCACCCCGCAGCAGGTGGCCGCCGTGGCCTCTCACCACCTCAATGTCGAGGTGGTGGCCTCGCGCCTCGATCCCGACGACTGGGCCGCTGCCAACGACCATCTGCCCGCAGAGACCAGGCGTCGGCTGCACGCGATGTTCGCCCACTACGACCGGCACGGCTCACCGGGCGAGCCCACCGTGCTGCGGCTGCTGCTCGGTCGGGAGCCGCGTGGCCTGGACGCGCTGCTCACCGAGCTGCTTGGCGCCTAGCCCGCACGGCCGGTGGCTGGTGCCATGAGCCGGTCCGATCGGCGCCTCAGCTGGCTCGGGCCCGGTCGCGGACCGTGTCAACCAGGGCGCTGAGCACCTCACCGGCGTCCCCACGCAGCACCTCGTCGGCCCGATCGTCGTAGGGGGTGTGCTGCTGGTTGATCACGACCAGTCGGGCGCCGACCTCTAGTGCCGTGCGTGGCAGCAGCGCGACGGGATGGACCACCAGCGACGAGCCGATCGCCAGGAACAGCTCGCAGCCCATCGTCGCGTCATGGGCACGCTGGAGCACGGCGGGGTCCAGCGACTGGCCGAACGAGACGGTCGCGGTCTTCTGCAGCCCGCCGCAGGCCTCGCAGCGCGGATCGGGGTCGCCCTGCTCGACGCGTTCGAGCACCGGGCGGCTGGGTACGCGTCGACCGCACTCGAGGCACTCGACCTCGTGGATGGTGCCGTGCACCTCGATCACCCGGTCGGGGCTGGAGCCGCCCTGTTGGTGGAGGCCGTCGATGTTCTGGGTGATCACCGCGTGCAGGTGGCCGAGCCGTTCGAGCTCGGCGAGCGCACGGTGGGCGGCGTTGGGCTGGGTGGTGAACGCGGGGTTGTCGAGTCGCAGCTGCCAGACCTGCCGACGCACCTCGGGATCCTCGAGGTAGGCGTCGATCGAGAACAGCCGTTCCTTGCCCGGCTCGGTGGTCCACAGCCCCTGCGGTCCGCGGAAGTCGGGGATGCCCGAGGCGGTCGACACCCCGGCGCCCGTCAGGGCGGTCACCTGCCGAGCGGCCAGGACCCGGTCGGCGATCCGCTCGATCGCGCGGCGCTCCGCCTCGTCCATGCCACTCGCCTCCTGCCTGCAGGTCGCAGGCTACTCAAGGCGGCAGCGATGGAGCCTGGCCGGTGCCGGTAGGTGCGCCGGACGTTGGCCGGATGCAACAGGCTCTGAGGACCGTCGAGCAGGTTGACCACGCGGATGAAGCGCTCGGCGAGCACCGGGTCGTATGCCGCGGCAGCCTGGTACCGGGCCAGGTAGGCATTGACCAGCCGCGTCGCCACCGGCCGGCGGCCCTCGACCTGGGGTAGGGCGAGGTCCGCGCCGGTCGCCATCTCCCATGGCCCCTTGACGATGCCGGCGACCGCCCGGAACCAGGTGCGCGCCCCGGGAGGTCCGCCGTCGCCGAGCAGCTCACGCAAGCGTTCGGCTTCGAGCGCGGCGACGCTCATGCCCTGTCCGTAGATGGGGTTGAAGGCACAGACGGCGTCCCCGGCCGCCAGCAGGCCGGCGGGGAAGCGACGCAGGCGTTCGTAGCGCCGCCGCACGTCGGCCGGGAACCGCAAGAGGACCGGGTCGTCGAGCCGATCCCCGGCCGTCAAGGCCGCGTGGATGTCCGGTGCGACGAACCCGGCGGCGAAGGACTCGAAGGCGGCAGGGTCCGTCGGCGGGATCGTGCCCGCGATGCCGGCCAACGACACGATCCAGCGGTCGTCCTCGATACGGAACAGCGTGCCGCCGTAGGGGGCGTCGGGCGTAGGGCCGATGACGATCGCGACGTCCTCGCCGACCGCTTCTGGGGGCAGTCGGTAGTGGCAGCTCGAGTAGGCCAGATCGATGCGCAGCTCGTCGGTGGGCGGCTGTGGGTAGCCGAGCTCGCGCAGCCAGCTCGATGTCCGCGAGCCGCGGCCGGTGCAGTCGATGACGAGGTCGGCGGGCAGCGTCCGCTCCTTGGCACCGTCGGTGCGCGATCGGACCCGTACGCCGGTGATCCGTTGGTTGCCGGCGGTGGTGATC
>JBKGZF010000173.1:0-5533 GCA_046545715.1 Nitriliruptoraceae bacterium
CCTCGGCGCCGAGCGGTCGACGCTGAGCCGCCCGCGGCCCGGAGCCGGTTGCCGCCCGCTGCCGCACGCTGGTACCGTCACCCTCCGCTGTGCGGCGCGGCAGGCTCTGCCGCGCCGGTCGTGCGTCCGCACCGCCCACGAACCCGGACGCGCGCCGAGCCGCAACCCGGCCGGCGCCCGCGACGTGGACGCGGCGTCACCCATCGTCGTCCGGCGGCACCCGACGCCCCGACGACCGAGCACGAGACGAGTCCACGCATGGCCAACATCAAGTCGCAGATCAAGCGCAACCGGCAGAACGACGCGGCGCGTGAGCGCAACCGGCGGGTCCGTACCTCGCTGAAGACCAAGTCCCGCCGCTTCCGTGAGGCGGTCCAGGCCGGTGACGCCTCGGCCGCGACCGACGCCTACCGTGAAGCGGCGCGTGCCTACGACAAGGCGGCGACGAAGGGCATCGTCCACCGCAACCAGGCGGCCAACCGCAAGTCACGCATGGCCCGACAGCTCCAGTCGCTGTGACCTACCGGTCCCTGCGGGACCGGTAGAACCCACCACGAGGCGCCTGCGGGCGCCTCGTGCTCGTCCGCAGGGATGCCGCGCGACCACCGGCTGTGCCTGCGCACCGCGAAGCGCCGCCGGTCCTAGGATGTTCGAGGTCGACCTGTGGGGAGCCGTGAACGACCCGGTCATCGAGCACGCGCTCGAGCAGCTCGAGAACTCCACCGCCGCAGCTGACCCGCTGGCGCTCGACATCGCTCGTGTCCTGCTACGGCGCCCGCCGGAGCATCTGCGCAGCTACGGGGCGAAGATCATCGCCGAGCGCATCGCCGGGATCGTCGAGCGGCTGCGCCACGGCGAGCCCGAGCCGCCGTGCATCCGCACCTTCAGCGACGACCCCTCCCCCGCGCCGACCGCGACGCTGGAGATCATCTGTCCGGACCGTCCCTTCCTGCTCTCGACCGTCCGGGCCGAGCTCGAGGGTCGCGGCCTGCCGGTGACCGGGATGTTCCATCCGATCCTCGGGGTCGAACGCGCTGACGATGGCGAGTTGGTGGCCGTCCAGCCGGCACGGCACGCCAAGCAGCGCGAGTCGATCCTCCAGCTGGAGGTCGACGCCCCCGTCGACCGCCTCGACGACGAGCTGATCACGGCTGTCGAGGCGCGGCTGACCAGCGTCCGCCGCGTCACCGACGACCACCAGGCGATGCGCGCGCGGATCGCAGCCCTGGCTGACCAGCTCGAGGCGGCCTCCACCGCCGATGCCGAGGTGGTCGCGCTGCTGCACTGGATCCTGGACGACAACCTCGTCCTGCTCGGGGTCGGACGCGCCAGCGCACCCGACGAGCCAGCAACGGTCACCGCCGATGACGGGCACGGGCTGCTCGCACCCGATGCCCCCGAGCGGATCCGGGTCCCGCTCGTCGAGTCCGATCGGACCCTGCTGGTCACACGCACGCGTGAGCTCTCACCCGTCCAGCGACACGTGCCGATGGAGGTCTTCGCCGTCCGGGCACCCGACGGCGCAGCGGACACCGGCCGTGAGCTGATCGTCGGGCTGCTGACCCGCAAGGGAACCGACGAGCCGACGCATGGCACCCCCGTGCTGCGGCAGCGCCTCCTGGAGGTCTTCGAACTGGAGGACGTGGTCGACGGCTCCCACGAGGCGATCACGCTGACCACCATCTTCCAGGCGCTGCCCAAGGACGAGCTGTTCAGAAGCGATGTCACGGGGCTGCACGACCTGCTGACCACCCTGCTCGACGCCGAGGAGCGCCGCGTGGTGCGGGTGGTGGTGCGCGACCATCGCCCCAGCGGCACCACCTCGGTCGTCGTCGCCGTCCCGCACGACCGCTGGACCGCGCACCTGCGCGACGCGATCCGAAGCGACCTGCGCGGCCTGCTCGAGGCCGACACGATCGAAGCGGACGTCGCGGTGGGTGAACGCCGCATGGCGCTCGCGCGGTTCTCGGTCGCTGGCGCGGTCAGCGAACCGGACCCGCAACGGCTCGAGCGCCGCATCGCCGAGCTGGCCCGCTCCTGGCCGGCGCGCGTCCGCCAGCACCTCATCGCCGACCAGGGCTTCGTGGCACCCGAGCTCGACCGGCTGCTCTCACGCCTGCCACCCAGCTACCGCGAGACCACGCCACCTGCGACCGCGGTCGATGACCTGAAGCTGCTGGCCTCGCTCGACGGTGGCGATACGCCCTCGCTGCACCTCGAGCTGCGCCGTGGGGAAGATGACCACCTGCGCCTGGTCGCCGCCAAGCGCGGGGTGCCGCTCGAGCTGTCCTCGTTCCTGCCGATCATCGAGAGCCTCGGACTGACCGTCGTCGACGAGGTGCCCCACCGGCTGGTGTCCGATGCCGACAGCACGTTGACGCTGCACGACTTCGGACTGCGCGCTCCCGATGTCGACGTCGAGCGCCATGGCGAGCGGATCACCGAGTCGATCCGGGCGGCATGGCGTGGACACCTCGAGGTCGATGCGCTCAACCGCTGCGTGATCACCGCCGGGATCGACTGGCGCGACGTGGGCATCCTGCGGACCTTCCGGCGCTACCGGCGCCAGCTGGGCACCGCCTACACCACCGCCTACATGGACGAGATCATGGTGGCCAACCCCTCGGCGGTGCGTGCCCTCGTTGACCACCTGCACGCCCGGCTCGACCCGGAGTGGGGCGGCCCGGATGCCGAGCACACCAAGACGGCCATGCGTCAGGCCCTCGAAGCGCTCACCCGCCTCGACCAGGATCGCGTGCTGCGTGGCCTGCTGCGCCTGATCGACGCCACCGTCCGCACCAACGCCTTCCGGTCCGACGCCCGCGCGGACGACACCGGCGAGCCCTACGTCGCGCTGAAGATCGATCCCTCCCGACTGCGGGGCATGCCCCTGCCCGTGCCCTACCGCGAGGTGTTCGTCCGCTCGCCCCGGGTCGAGGGTGTCCACCTGCGCGCAGGTCCGGTCGCACGTGGTGGTCTGCGCTGGTCGGACCGCAAGGACGACGTGCGCTCCGAGGTCCTCGACCTGCTCAAGGCCCAGATCCACAAGAACGCGGTGATCGTGCCCACCGGCGCGAAAGGTGCGTTCGTGCTCACCCATGAGCCGAACGACCCCGACGAGCTACGCGAGGAGGTGGCACGCCAGTACCGGGTGTTCGTCCGCGGCCTGCTCGACGTCACCGACGACCTCGAGGGCGACGAGATCGACCCACCACCGCAGGTGATCCGCCACGACGGTGACGATCCCTACCTGGTCGTGGCCGCCGACCGGGGCACCGCAACGTTCTCGGACGAGGCCAACCAGCTGGCACGGCAGTACGGCTTCTGGCTCGACGACGCCTTCGCCTCCGGCGGATCCAACGGCTACGACCACAAGCAGCTCGGCGTCACGGCCCGCGGTGCCTGGGTCGCGGTCTCGCGCCACGCCCGCGAGCTCGGCCTCGATCTGCAGTCCGATCCTGCGACCGTCGCTGGCGTCGGTGACATGTCCGGCGACGTCTTCGGCAACGCCCTGCTCCAGTCGCGCGCGATCCGGCTGGTCGCCGCCTTCGATCACCGCCACGTCTTCCTCGATCCCGATCCCGACCCGCAAGCGAGCTTCGCCGAGCGAGCGCGGCTGGCTGCGCTGCCCCGGTCCTCCTGGGACGACTACGACCGTCGAGTGCTCTCCAACGGAGGGCTGATCGTCTCGCGCGATGCCCGGTCGGTCGTGCTGACCCCGCAGGTGCGCGAGGTCCTGCGGGTTCAGGACGAGGAGTTGAGCCCTCCCGAGCTGATCCGAGCGATCCTGCGGGCACCGGTCGATCTGCTCTTCGCCGGCGGCATCGGTACCTACATCAAGGCCTCCACCGAGCGGCACGGTCAGCTCGGCGACCGCGCCAACGACGAGCTACGGGTCGACGCCAACCAGGTGCGCGCACGGATCGTCGGCGAGGGCGCCAATCTCTTCCTCACCCAGCGCGCCCGCATCGAGCTGGCACGACGCGGTGCCCGGATCAACCAGGACGCGATCGACAACGCCGCAGGCGTGATCACCTCCGACTCCGAGGTCAACCTCAAGATCCTGCTGCGGCTCGCCGAGGAGCGCGGCGAGCTCAACCGCGATGAGCGCGACCGACTGCTCGCCGAGCTCTCCGACGAGGTGGTGGCCATGGTCATGGCGACCATCGATCGGCAGACGGCCGGCCTCTCCCGTGAGGCGCACCGCAGCCCGAGGATGATCGGCGCCTACACCCAGCTGATGCGACGGCTGGAGACCGAGAGCGATCTCGACCGCGCCGGCGAGGTCCTGCCCGACGATGCCCAGCTCGTCGAACGCCGCGACGCGGGAGCGGGACTGACCCGCCCAGAGCTCGCCACGCTGCTGGCCTGGGCCAAGCGCGACCTCAAGGAAGCACTGCTCGACTCCACGGTGCCCGACAGCGACGACGCGGGCGCTCTCGCGGCGATGGCGTTCCCCCCCTCGGTGCGTGAGCGCTACCCGGAGCTGATCGCACAGCACCGGCTCCGCCGCGAGCTGGTCGCCACCGTGCTCGCCAACGATCTGGTCGACCGGATGGGCGTGACGTTCGTCTCGCAGCTGGCAGAGGAGACCGACCGCACCCAGGCCGAGATCGTCGCGACCTTCCAGTGGGTACGCCACATCATCGACGCCGACCGCTGGTGGGCCGCCCTCGATCAGCTGGACGCCACCCAGGAGGCCGAACGCGTTCGGGAGCTCGAGCTGCCGCTCGAGGAGCTGCTGGCGATCCTGACCCGCACGCTCGCCAGCGACCCGACCGCACCCACCTCGCCGGAGGGCATCGAGGTGCAGCGGCGGGTCGCCCACGCACTGATCGACAACCTCGGCGACGTCGGCACCTCCGACCAGCGCCGTGCCCGGCTCGCGCACATGCGTTGGCTGGTAGACGACCTGGTCGAGCCCGACCTCGCCCGGCTGCTCGCGGCCGCCCGCGACCTCGGGCTGATCCCCGACGTCGCGGCGATCCAGGCCAGCCTGCCGGCGATCGACGACGATCTCGCGGTCCTCGAGGTGCTGCTGCGCCTGGGTGCGGCGCTGGGGATCGACCGTCTCGAGGATGCGTTGCGCCGCGCCTCCCATCTGGAAGGATGGTCCCGTCAGCAGCGGCTCGGACTCGCGCTGGATCTGCGCCGCGCACGTCGGGCAGCGACCCTCACCGCGCTGAGCGATCACGGCGCCGACGGCGAGCGCACGGTCGAGGCGTTCCTCGCCCCCCGACGGCGCGAGGTCGACCGCGCCCTGGGGCTGATCGCCGAGGCCGAGCACGAGGGCTCCGACACCCTCGATGCGCTGGGGGTCGCGGCGCGGGCGGCGCGGGTCGCGATCGAGCGCAGGCCACCGCCGGCGGACGCCGGCAACCGCTGACGGTCGCCGGCCCCGTCACCTGGCCGCGCTGGGACGCCCGGGTCCGTCAGGTTCGCTCAGCGCGTGGCCAACGGGTTCCACGGGGCACCGACGGGCCTCGAGGTCGCCACCTCGAGCACCCCTACCTCGAGCACGACGTCATCGGGC
>JBKGZF010000174.1:0-5510 GCA_046545715.1 Nitriliruptoraceae bacterium
CGCGGGGGTCCGGGTGATCGATGACTACGCCCACCATCCCACCGAGCTGCGTGCGACCCTGGCCGCAGCCCGGTCGACCGGCCCTGATCGGATCGTGCTGGTGGTGCAGCCACACCGCTACTCGCGCACCGCCGTCTTCGGCGCGGAGCTCGGCCGGGCGGCCTCGGCCGCCGACCTCGTCATCGTCACCGACGTCTACGGTGCCGGTGAGCGGCCGGTGCCCGGCGTCAGCGGTCACACCGTGGCCGACGCCGCTGCGGCCGCGGGCGCGACCGTGCGCTACCACCCGCACCTCAACGAGGTCGTCGATGCGCTCACCGAGGTGGTGCGGGCCGGTGACCTGGTGTTGACCTCGGGGGCCGGTGACGTCACCCAGGTCGGGCCGGGCTTGGTCAACCGCCTCGAACACCACCGGTGAGGACGATGGCCACCACCGCTGATCCACTGGTCGCTGAGCTGGCGGACGCGTGCCGTGGCGCGGTGATCGCGAACGCGTCGTTGGCGGGGCTGACCACGTTGCGGGTCGGCGGGCCCGCTCGGGTGCTGGTCACCGCCGAGTCCGACGAGGACCTGGTCGCGGTCGCGCGTGCGGGACATCGCTACGGGCTGCCCTGGGCTGTGATCGGCCGGGGCTCGAACCTGCTGGTCAGCGACGCGGGGTGGCCGGGCATCGCCGTCACGCTCGGGCGTGGCTTCCGGGAGGTCGACATCGACGGGAGCCGCGTGCGCGCCGGTGGCGCCGAGCCGCTGCCCACGCTGGCGGTGACGGTGGCCGACGCGGGGCTAGCCGGGTTCGCCTGGGCATGTGCCGTCCCAGGCACGGTCGGCGGTGCGGTGCGCATGAACGCCGGTGCGCACGGTGGAGAGATGGTCGATCACCTCGTCGAGGTGGAGGTCATGCGGCTGGCCTCCGCCACCCGCGAGACCTGGCCCGCCGCCACCCTCGGGCTGCGCTACCGGCACAGCGAGCTGCCCGCGGACGCGGTGGTGGTGGCAGCCACCCTGGAGCTCGGTGCAGGCGACGCCGAGACGATCCGCGAGGAGATCGCCGAGATCCGGGCCTGGCGGCGCGCGAACCAGCCGCTCAACCGACCGAACTGCGGCTCGGTGTTCACCAACCCGCCGGGGGATTCGGCTGGACGGCTGATCGATGCCGTCGGCGGGAAGCAGCTGGCGGTAGGTGGCGCGGAGGTCTCACAGCGGCACGCGAACTTCATCGTGACCCGGCCGGGCGCCACCGCCAGCGATGTGGCCGCGCTGATCGCCTCGATCCGTCAGCGGGTCCTCGCCTCGACCGGGGTGGACCTGGTCCCCGAGGTGACCCGTCTGGGGGCGTTCGATCCCGCCGATGACCTTGCGGCAGCGGGCGAAGGGGGAGCGAGACCCGCGACCGACGCCGAGTCGCAGCCGCCCCGCCGATGATCGACGACCGCATCGCCGAGCGGCGCGCCGAGATCCGGGCGCAGCGTCGACGGGTGCGACTGCGGCGCACGGTGACCGTGGTCGTGGGCCTCGTGGTGCTGCTGGGGCTACTGGCTGTGGAGCGCTCGGCGCTGGTCGCCCTCGAGGAGGTCACCGTCACCGGCACCGAGCGGCTGGAGGCCGAGGTGGTGCGTGAGGCGGCCGATCTGCCGCTGGGGACCTCGATCCTGCGGCTACGGCTCGATGCGGCAGCCGAGCGGGTCGAACGGTTGGCGCTGGTGCGTGAGGCGCACGCACGCCGGGTCGACCCGCTCACGGTCGCGATCAGCGTCGAGGAGCGTCGCCCGGCGCTGGCGGTTCGAGGCGATGGTGAGCGCCGCATGATCGACCGCGATGGCGTGGTGCTGCCCGAGGAGGAACGGGGGCAGCTGCCGGTGGTCGTGCTCGACCAGGCGCCACCTGCGGTCGGGGGAGAGGTCGACGACGATCCCGCGCTGGACAACGCCTTCCGGGCCTGGCGCGGGTTGTCCGGCCCGATCCGCAGTGAGGTGGTGCGGTACATGGCCGCCGGCGAGGACGAGCTCGAGCTCGAGCTCGACAACGGTGTCACCGTCAGGTTCGGGCGTGCCAGCCGGGTCGATGAGAAGGTCCGAGCGCTCGGAGCGGTGCTCGCTGATGTGGGCGACACGCCGATCGAAGCCGTCGACGTCCGTGCGCCGGGTGCGCCGGTGGTCGTCGGACCCTGACCCACCGGCCTGCTCTGGGGCGGGGTCGATAGGCGGGGGCGGGGTCGATAGGCGGGGGCGGAGGGACGGTGCAGGGTGCTTGACCCTGTGTGGCTCGTCTCGCTACGGTCCGGCGAGGTTGACATAAGTCTGGACCTCTACCTGAGGTCGAGGGCTCCAACCTCGTCTCGAGTACCTGCGTCCCCGGTGCGTGCGTCCCACGGCGCGCAGACGGACGCCGACCTACCGCCGACCCACCATCGAGCACCGCACGAGCAGGCAGGCAGGACACGACCAGGCAGGACACGACCAGGCCCGATCGGACGGGAGCCGCCTGGCCGCACCACCCCAGCCTGCACAGACGCCTGGCCAGTCAGCCGGCACAGACACAGCCGGCAGACAGCCGGTACAGACGAGGAGGGACCCGTGAGCGCAGCACCGTCCAACTACCTGGCCGTGATCAAGGTCGTGGGCATCGGCGGCGGCGGCGTCAACGCGATCAACCGCATGATCGACGCGGGGCTGCGTGGCGTGGAGTTCGTCGCCATCAACACCGATGCGCAGGCGCTGTTGATGTCCGACGCGGACGTCAAGCTCGATATCGGCCGTGATCTGACGCGTGGCCTCGGTGCTGGTGCCGATCCGCATATCGGTCGTCAGGCCGCCGACGACCACCGCGACGAGATCCTCGAGGTGCTCAAGGGCGCTGACATGGTCTTCGTCACCGCGGGTGAGGGCGGTGGTACGGGCACCGGCGCGGCGCCGCTGGTGGCCGAGGTGTCCAAGGAGCTCGGGGCGTTGACGATCGGGGTGGTGACCCGGCCGTTCACCTTCGAGGGTCGCAAGCGCTCCTCGCAGGCAGAGGACGGCATCGCCGAGCTCAAGGACGAGGTCGACACGCTCATCGTCATCCCCAACGACCGGCTGTTGCAGATCGCCGACAGCGACACCTCGGTCGTGCAGGCCTTCCGCCTGGCCGATGACGTCCTGCTCCAGGGCGTCCAGGGCATCACCGATCTGATCACCACCCCGGGCCTGATCAACCTGGACTTCGCCGATGTGCGCACGGTCATGAACGACGCGGGCGGTGCGCTGATGGGCATCGGCAAGGCGCGGGGCGAATCGCGTTCGCTCGAGGCCGCGAAGCTCGCGATCTCCTCACCTCTGCTCGAGGCATCGATCGACGGTGCCCGTGGGGTGCTGTTGATGCTGGCGGGCGGCAGTGACCTGGGTCTGTTCGAGGTGAACGAGGCCGCGGATGTCGTGACCGAGGCGGCCCATCCTGAGGCGAACATCATCTTCGGTGCCGTCATCGACGACTCGCTCGGCGACGAGGTCAAGGTGACGGTGATCGCTGCCGGCTTCGACAAGCTGGATGGCACGGTCGAGCAGCCCGGGGCCTTCCTGCGCACAGCTCCCGAGCCCGGCCAGGACGGGGACGCCCCCGCCGCCCGCAGTGGTGCCGGCGCCTCGTTCGGGGTCGTCGACGAGGACGACGAGGACGAGGTGTTCACGCCGCCCGACCGCCGCGACAACGTCATCGACATCGCAGCCGACGGATCCGACGAGGACGACGACGAGCTCGACGTTCCGTCGTTCCTGCGCTGACAGGGTGCCGCGGCAGTGCCGATCGTGATCGAGTCCGTCGGGCTCACCCCGACCGTTGAGGGCTGGTTCACCGGGCGCGATCTGGAGCGAGAGCCACGACCGCTCGCTCCTGGAGGCAACCTCGCGCACCGACGGCCCCACCGGCCAGATGATCTCGCCGCCGACCGGGCAGCGGTCGCAGCCGCGACCGGTACCGACCCGAGCCGTTGGCATCTGATGCAGCAGGTACACGGTGCACGGGTCGGCATCATCCACGCGAGCACCCCCGCGGGCGCCGAGCTACGTGGCGTCGACGCGCTGGTCACCACCCAACCCGATCGGCCGCTGGGCGTGCTGGTCGCCGACTGCGTGCCGGTGCTGCTCGCCAGCGAGCGCGCGGTCGGGGTCGTCCACGCTGGTCGTCGTGGGCTGGTGGCCGGAGTCGTGGCGGCCGCGCTCGCCGCCCTCGAACGACTGGGGATCGCGGGCGGTGAGCTCACCGCGGCGCTCGGTCCCGCCATCGGCGGGTGCTGCTACGAGGTCCCGGCGCAGCTGCGCGACCAGGTGGCCGAGCAGGTGGGAGAGGTGGCCGCCACTACCACCCGTGAGGAGACGCCCGCGTTGGATCTGCCGGCCGCGGTCCGCACCGAGCTCATCGCCGCCGGGGTGGCCGTGGTCGCGGGCCCCGACGGCTGCACGCGCTGCGATCCGGACGGACGTTGGTTCAGCCACCGTGCCGATCCGTCGACCGGACGTCAGCTCGGGCTGCTGGTGCGACGTCGCGAGCCGACGGGTGCCCGCGACCGCCTCACGACCGATGCTGTCGGGGTGGGCCGTCGATGAGCCTCTCCAGAGCCGAGATCCGCGCGCGCATCACCGCCGCTCAGCAGCGGATCGAGGCTGCGGCGATCGCAGCGGGTCGGTCCCCAGCTGATGTGCAGCTGATCGCGGTCACCAAGACCCACCCGCCGCAGCTCGCGCAGCAGGCGGTGGATGCCGGGGTGGTCGACATCGGTGAGAACCGGGTCCAGGAGCTCCTCGCCAAGCGTCCCCTGGTGACCGGCGCCCGCTGGCACCTGGTGGGCCGACTGCAGCGCAACAAGGTCCGGGACGTCGTGGGCCGTCAGATCCTGGTCCACTCCGCCGATCGGCGCTCGCTGATCGACGCGCTATCGAGCCGCGCCGAGCGCGAGGGCGTGGTCCAACGGATCCTCATCCAGGTCAACGTCGGCGACGATCCGGCCAAGGGTGGGTGCCACCTCGACGAGACCGACGAACTGGTCGCCTACGCTCGGCAGCGTGCGAACCTGGCTGTCGAGGGCCTGATGACGATCCCGCCGCTGCCTCCGGAGGGTGTGGATGCGGGGGAAGCCACCCGACCGCTCTTCGCACAACTGCGACGACGACGCGACGACCTGCGAGAACGGTTCCCTGAGGTGGTGCACCTGTCGATGGGTATGACGGCCGACTTCGAGGCGGCGATCGCCGAAGGAGCCACGATGGTGCGCCTGGGTACGGCGCTGTTCGGGGTCCGTAGTGACCAACCGTGGCGAAAGGACGCGCGATGAGCGGGATGTGGAACCGGACGTTGATCTACCTCGGGCTACGGGAGGAGCCCGAGGAGATCCACGATGAGCTGCCCGCGCGCTTCACCGATGACGACCGTGCCGCCCACGAGCCGGGTGCTCCGGCGATGCGCGAACGCGAGCTCGCGGGGGTCGGCGCCCAACCTCGCGCGACGGCTGACCGCCAGCGCGGGGACGCACCCGATGAGAC
>JBKGZF010000175.1:0-5494 GCA_046545715.1 Nitriliruptoraceae bacterium
GTGGAGGACCACCTCGGGCAGCTCGAAGCGGCCGAGGTGGCCGCGCGCGACGCCGCCGAGGACGCGCGCCGCCAGCGCGACGCCCTCGCCGATCAGCTCCAGCAGCTGAACTCGGACGTGGTCGAAGCCGAGACCCGGCTCGCCGAGCAGCAGCGACGCCTCGAGGAGCGCCGCACCCAGCTGGCTGCCGACCGTGAGCGCGTCGGTGACGCGCAGCTCGAGGCCGCGCTTGAGCAGGCCAGCGGTGACGCGCAGCAGGCACATGAGGCGGTCGCCACGGCCCAGGCGGAGCTCGACGAGCTAGGTGCCGACGAGGTGGAGCTGCTCGCCACCAACCACCAGCAGCGGCTCGAGGCCGCCCGTCAGCGGCTCGCCGAGGTCCGCGACGAGCTGACTCGGCTGCAGGTCGGCGTGGAGCTGCGCGGCGGGGAGGGCATCGGTCAGTCGCTGCAGGCGGCCGAGGCGGAGCTGGAGCGGGCCGAGGACCGGCGGCGGGGTCTGCGAGGCCGCGCGGAGGCCGTGAAGCTGCTGCTGGACGCCTTCGAGGAGGCGCGCGAGGCCGCCTACGCGGCCTACCGTGAACCGTTGCGTCAGCGGATCGTGCGGGCGGGCCAGGTCGTGTTCGGCGATGAGCTCGACGTCGAGCTCGACGAACAGCTCAGCGTTGTCGCGCGCCGGCTCGGTGGCACCCGGCTCGGCTGGCAACAGCTCAGCGCCGGTGCCCGTGAGCAGCTGGCGATCCTCGCCGCGCTGGCAACCGCTGATCTGGCCGGCGGTCAGCACGGGGAGGGCGTCCCCCTGGTGCTCGACGACACGCTCGGCTATACCGACCCGGCTCGACTCGAGCGCCTCGGCGCTGTGCTCGGCGCGGTGCGTGGGCCCCAGGTGGTGGTGCTGACCTGTGTCGGCGAGCGGTTCCGCGCCATCGGCAGCGCGACGGTGGTGCGCCTCGATCGCGCGCCCCTACCGTCCAGCTGATCACGGGCATCGCTGCCGGGTCGGGGGCCGGTCCGGCGGCAGGTCAGGTGTGTGCTACGGGCAGCAGCGACGAGCAGGGCATCGGCAGCGGAGCAGAGCATCGAGCGGTTGCGGACGGTCGAGAACCACCTGGTCATCCTGGTCCTGGTGACCGGCGCCGTCGGCCTCGCCGTCCCGGGGCTCGGCCGGGCTCTGAGCGGATGGGTGACCCCGCTGCTGGCGTTGCTGATGCTGGCGGTGAGCCTGACGTTCGACCTGGCGACGCTGCGCACGGTGCTGCGCCGTCCTGGGACGCAGCTGCTGGCCACGCTGCTGGTCTACGGGCCGATGAGCCTGCTCGCACTGCTGATCGCTGGGGTGGTGCTCGGCTCCGGGCCGTGGTGGCTCGGGATGGTCCTGCTGGGGACGCTGCCGACGGACGTGTCCTCGCCCCTGATGGTGTGGATCGCACGAGGCGATGTGGCGCTCGCAACGGTGCTCAACGCGGTCAATACCGCGCTGGCCCCGGTGGTCGTGCCGGCGCTCTTTCTGCTCTACACGGGGATCGACCTCGAGGTTCCCGCCCTCAGCCTGGTCGGCGAGCTCGCGGTCACGGTGCTGGTGCCGACGATCCTCGGGGTCGCGATCCGCAGCTGGCAGCCGCAGCGCACCGCGCGCATCGAGCCGTTGCTCTCGGCGACCGGGTCGCTGACCTACCTGGCGTTGCTGCTCGCGGTCGTGGGGCCGAACGCGCATCGCATCGTGGCCGATCCCGGTGGGATGCTGCGCCTGCTCGGTGCCGCGCTGCTGCTCAACCTCGCCGGTTACCTGCTGGCCATGCTCACCTGGCCGCTGCTCACCGGTCGTGGCGCCCGGGTCGCCATGCTGTTCACCATCAGCAAGAAGGAGTTCTCCATCGCGGCGTTCGTGGTGCACGCCAGTGGCCTGCCGGCTGCCGTGGCGCTGCCGGCCGTGGTCTATGCCGTCGCGCAGATGGTCACCTCGCCGATGGTCGCGCACTACCTCGCCCGACGGGACTGATCCCCTCGCAGCAGGGCTGATGAGATCGAGCGCTGCGCTGCCGGCGGTTCAGCCCGTCGGTGCGGGGCCGAGCCGCCAGTTGGGCCGACCGGACTGGTCCAGGCCGACGAAGCGGACGGTCACCGAGCTGCCGACGCGCCAGGGACCCGAGGTCGTGGTCAACCCGTGCTCATCGACCTGGAGGGTGCCACGCTCCTTCGGGCCGAGGTCTAGGGCCCGTTCGGCGGTCACGAACCCGGTGATGCCCAGCCGTGGCAGGCGCACCCTCAGGCCGTTGGCGGTGATGCCGGTGACCGTGGCCGGCTCGGGCTCGGTGAGGAAGCCGCGGTCCATCAGGCGGTCCCACAGCTGGTTGCGCTCACGTGCCTCGAGCTGGCTGATCCCGCCGGCGCGCACGTCGAGCCATCCGGCGAGGGCGCGGAGATCCTCGGCGGCGTGCAGCGGCCGCTCGTCGCCCAATGCCGAGCGGATCTGGCGGTGGACCACCAGGTCGGCGTACCGGCGGATCGGCGAGGTGAAGTGGGTGTAGGCCCCTGAGGCGAGCCCGGTGTGCGCCGATGGGTCGGGCTCGTAGGTCGCGCGTGCCATCGAGGAGGTCGCAACCGCGACCAGCAGGTCGCGGTCGGCATGGCGTCCCTCGCTGCCGAGCCGGTCGATCTCGGCGATCAGCTGCGCGATGACCGTCTCGGCCTCGGCGTCTGGATCGTCGAGGGCTGCCACCTTCGCATCGGCGAGCTCGACGGCTGCGCGTAGCCGCTCGAGCCGGTCACCGGCGAGGCCGGTGTGCGCCCGGTAGAGAGCCGGCACCTCGCGTTCGATCAGCCAAGACGCGACCGCTTCGTTCGCGGCCACCATCAGGCGCTCGATGAGGCGGTAGGCGGCCGCGTGGGGTTCGGCCTCGACCGTGGTGAGTCGGCCGTCGACGAGGGCCGGTGCGACCTCGGCGTCCTCGAACAGATCCTCGAAGGTCGCGCGCGCGTCACGCTCGACCCCGAGTCGACGTGATGCTTCGAGCGAGGCGAGCAGCACCTGCTCGGCCTCGTCGGCCGCCTCGCCGGCCTCCGCGTGGAGCTCGGCGGGCTCGCCGTCGAGCCAGGGCTCGAGCGCCTCGTAGCTCACCCGGGCGCGCGAGCGGATCGCTGCCGCCTCGACCTCGACGTCGGTGATCGAGCCGTCGGGCTGCACCGAGAGCCGGGCTGAGATCGCCCAGCGGTCCTCGTCGGGCAGCAGTGACAGCGCACCCTCCGACAGGGCGGGATCCAGCATCGGTGCGTTGTCGCCGACGGCGAAGTAGGCGGTGGTCGAGGCGACCCGGGCGTAGCGATCGGCCGGTGAGCCGACCCCGATCGCCCGGGCCACGTCAGCGATGTGCACGGCGAGGTGGACGGGGTCCTCGGCGCGCCCGTCCCAGGTCGCGGCGATGGCGTCATCGAGGTCACGGCTGCTCGCGCTGTCCACCGTGATGCAGGGTTCGTCCCGACGTTCCTGCCAGGGGGCATCGACCCCGGGGACGGGGCCGGTGGGGTCGAGGCCCGCGGCACCGCCACGGCCACCCCCGGCGAGCAGGCCGACGATGCGGTTGTGGGTCGTGCTGGCCTCTGTGGCGTCGAGCCCGGCCGCTTCGGGACCACCTGGCACCAGCATCGGCGCGGTGCGACCGAGCGCGACGACCACGGCTGACGCACGGATCGCGGTGGGGGAGCCGACCACGTGTGGGCCGGCGACCAGGGCCCGTCCGTAGGCGCTGCCGTCGTCCGCGTCGGCGACGAGCACCACGATCTGGCGGCCGGTGGCCACGCGCAGCCGGTCGTCGGCGCTGAGCCGTTCGTCGAGCCGGATCCAGCCGGTGCCAAGCTGCGGGTCGGGCTCGAGGACCAGTCCTCCGGGCCCCGTCTGGATCGTGCCGACGAGCATCCGGCGGGCCCGGGAGGCCAGCCCGACGCTCGAGGCGGAGGCGCCCTTGTCGTCGAGCTCCACCTCGGCGTCGACGAGGTCGTCGGCGATGAGCCCCTTGGTCAGCGGCGGTGGGACGAACACGCGCTCGACCTGTTGTGTGCCTCCCGCACCGTTGGGGACCGCCACGCTCGTGGCGGTCAGGCCGTCTGCCTCGACGGGCTCGGCGAAGCCGAAGCCGCGTGGGTGGGGGCGGTAGCGGGCACGGATCTGCACGGGGAGAACTCGCGGGTGTGGGGACGGGGGGAGGGGGAGTCTGACATCCCGTGACCGGATCCGCCCAACCGGTGCTGCTCGGTGCGCAGCGCGCGACCGCCGGGCACGGTCGGTGCCGCCGTGCGCGATCGGTCCGGGCGGACGAGGATCGCGCTGCCGGCTCAGCGCACCACGTCGGGCTCGCCGCGGGCGGCACTGGCCAGGCTGGCGAGCAGTGCCCGGGCCAGGGGAGCATCGGGGCCGAGCTCGTCGGGGTCACGGGTCGCGGTCGCGGTGAGCACGTCCGCGTCCTCCTGCGGGTCGCGGATCGACAGCCGTGCCGCGACCACCCGGCCGTCGGCCGCGGCAGCGACGACCCGTCGGTCGACGAGCCCGGCTGCGGACGGGGTCTGCTGCCGAGCTAGGTGCGCGTCGAGCGACGGCTGCTCGTCGAGGTCGTCGAACAGGCGAGGCATGTCGAGCTCGGGGTACGGCTCGGTGTCGGCGAACGCCACCAACGCGAGCATCCAGGGGCGTACGGGCAGCCCGAGGGTCGCGGCGAGCAGCTCGGCCGGTTCGACGGTGATCAGCTCCCAGCCGGTGACCGTCGGCGGCTCGAGCACATCATCCTCGAGGTCGAGGTCGGCGCCCTGGGGAAGCTCCATGATCTCGATCGCAGTGCGCGCGAGGTCGCCGACGGCGTCGATGCCCGCGCCCCGAGGGGCCTCCTCGTCGACGGCGAGCTCGGCCTGGGTGACGACCAGATCGAGCAGGCGGGTCGTGCTGACCCGGGCGAGCAGCCCACGGGCGGTCTCCGCGTCCGCCGCTGCGGCGTGACGCAACAGGGTGTCCGGGCTACGGAGGATGTCGTCGTCGGCCACGTCGGTCCTGTCGGTCGGTCGCGCGCATGCTGCCCGATGAGAGCCGTCAGGTGGTGGAGGTGCTGCCGACCACGACCGGGCGGCCACGACCGGCGCGGCAACGGCGGGCGCTGATGACCAACCTGCTGTGGTCGGCTCAGCCGGATGCCGGCGCGGGTGGGCGCTCAGCCTGATGCTGGCGGTCCGAACAGGACCGTCCAGCGATGGAGCGGCCAAGCCAGGGTCTCGAGCAGCGAGCTCAGCCGGTCGGTGGCACGCAGCGCGGTTGCCCGCCGTTCGCGTGACGGCGTCAACGTCGCGCGCAGGCGCGTGCTCGTGGAGTAGCGGTTGCGGACCCAGCCGCCCTCGAGCGCGACCCCGTCGAGCGCCCGCCGCGCCCGGCGGCACGCGCCGACCACCTCCACGGCCACGAGGGGACGCTGCTGGTCGTCGGTCACCTCGATGACCCTGAGGGTGGAGGTCAGCCC
>JBKGZF010000176.1:0-5481 GCA_046545715.1 Nitriliruptoraceae bacterium
GGTCGAGGCCGCACAGCTGCCGGAGCCGATCTTCACCCCGGCTACCAAGGCCGAGGAGGGTGAGCACGACCAGAACGTCTCCTTCGAGGTGGTGGCCGACGCGGTCGGTGGGGAGCTCGCCGAGCAGCTGCGTGATGTGTCACTACGGCTGTACGCGGCGGGTGCTGCGTACGCGGCAGAGCGAGGCATCATCCTCGCCGACACCAAGTTCGAGTTCGGGTTGCTGGCGGGCGAGCTCGTGCTCGCCGACGAGGTGCTGACGCCCGACTCCTCGCGCTACTGGCCGGCCGACCGTTGGCAGCCCGGCACGTCGCCGCCGAGCTTCGACAAGCAGTTCGTCCGTGACTTCGCCACCTCGACGGGCTGGGATCGCACGCCACCCGCGCCGGAGCTCCCGCAGGAGGTGGTGGACGCCACGCGTGAGCGCTACATCGAGGCCTACGAGCGGCTGACCGGCGCGAGCTTCGCTGACTGGTTGGCCCAGGCCTGACGTGCCAGCGCCTCGAAGGCACGAGCGCGCCGGACTCACCCGCTTCACTTGGTCCTACGGGTGTAGTAGCGTTAGGGCCGGAAGTCCGTGCCGTACACGGGCAACCGAGGACGCTGATGTCGTCGGCGACACCACGCCACGGCACACGCGATGAACCCATGATGGGAGGGGTAGTGCATGAAGCGATCGCTATGGGTACGGCAGCTGGCCCTGATCAGCGCACTTGCGCTCGTTCTCGCCGCCTGCGGTGACGGTGACGACGCTGAGGACGACACCGGCGACGAGGTCGAGGAGACCGACGACGCCGAGGACGAGGGAGACGACGAGGAGGACGCCGCCGAGGAGGACGAGGACGGCGAGGACGAGGACGGCGAGGACGAGGGCGACGAGGCCGCCGTCGACCGGCCGGATCGCGACGATGTCCTTGACCTCGGTTATCTGCTGCCCGAGACCGGTGACCTCTCCACGCTCGGCGTCCCGCAGATCGAGGCCGTGCAGCTCGCGGTGGAGGACATCAACGCTGCTGGCGGGGTGCTCGGCTCCGAGGTGACGCTCGAGACCGGTGACGAGGCCGGCGAGGGTCCGGTGGCACGTGAGGAGACCGCCCGGCTGATCAACGCCGGTGTCGACGCCATCGTCGGCGCGGCAGCCTCCGGCATGTCGCAGGAGGTGATCGACCTCACCCACGACAACGAGATCGTGCAGTGCTCGGCGTCCAACACCTCACCGTCGTTCTCCGACCAGGAGAACAACGCCTTCTACTTCCGCACCGTTCCACCGGATGAGGCGGTCTCGCCCATCATCGCCAATGAGGTCATCGGCGACGGCTATACCAACGTCGCGGTGCTCGTCCGTGCGGACGACTACGGCGAGGCGCTCGGGGAGCTGGTCGTCGAGGAGCTCGAGGGCTCGGTCGATGTCGCCGTGAACGACAGCTACAACCCCGAGGACCCGGACTTCGCCAGCCTGGTGACCGAGGTCAGCAACGCTGGTGCCGACGCGGTGGTGGTGGTCGGCTTCGACGAGGCGATCGACCTCTTCCGTCAGCTCATCGAAGGTGGCGTCGGGCCCGACGGGCTCTACGGCGGTGATGGCCTGTTCGGACCGCATCTGCTCGAGGGCGTCGGCACCGACATCGAAGGCCTGAAGGTCATCGGTGCCTCGGGTGGTGCCGACTTCAATGAGCGGCTCAACGAGGCCATGCCCGAGGAGGAGGCCGGCAACGTGATCTACGGCGGTCAGGCCTACGACTGCACCGTGGTCACCGCCCTCGCTGCGATCGCTGCGGACTCGGCCGACCCGGCTGAGTTCAACGATCACGTCGCGGACGTGACCAGCGGTGGCACCGAGTGCTCCTCCTTCGAGGAGTGCGCCGGGCTGCTCGAGGACGGCGAGGACATCGACTACCAGGGTGCCTCCGGGCCGCTGGAGATCGAGCGTCCCGACCCGACCTTCGGCCGGTACGCGGTTGGTGAGTTCACAGCCGACTCACTGGAGATCGTCGGCGACCAGGACGTCGACCTCGGCGAGCTCTAGCGTCACCTGTTGACGGGCATGGGGCCGGTACCCGTGAGGGTGCCGGCCCCATCGCTGTCGCTGGCCCGGGCGTGGGCCACCAGCTGGGTCAGTCGGCCTGTCGGGCGAGGGTGCCGAGGTAGAGCTCGACGACCTTGGGATCCTCCAGCAGCTCCTGCCCGGTGCCGGTGTAGGCGTTGGTCCCCTGGTCGAGCACGTAGCCCCGGTGGCAGATCTGCAGGCAGCGCCGGGCGTTCTGCTCCACCATGATGATCGAGACGCCGGTGCGGTTGATCTGCTCGACCCGGCGGAAGACCTCGATCTGGTTCGACGGCGAGAGCCCGGCCGAGGGCTCGTCGAGCAGCAGCACCGAGGGCTCCATCATCAGCGCACGTGCCATGGCGACCATCTGGCGCTCGCCGCCGGAGAGGTTGCCCGCGCGGGCGCTGGGACGATCGTGCAGCAGCGGGAAGAGCTCGCAGACCGATTCGAAGCGCTCCTCGAAGCGGTGAGGCTCGAGGAACAGGCCCATCTCCAGGTTCTCGCGGACGGTCAGCGACGGGAAGATGCTCTGGGACTGGGGGACGTAGCCGACCCCGGCCGGGACCAGGTCGTGCGCCTTGGCGTTGGTGATGTCCTCACCGCGCAGGGTGACCCGTCCGTCGCGGATCGTGACCAGGCCGAACAGGGCCTTGATCAGGGTGGACTTGCCCGCGCCGTTGGGCCCGATGATCCCGACGATCTCACCGTCACCGAGCGAGAGGTTGCAGTCCTCGAGGATGTTGATCCCGGGTAGGTAGCCCGCGACGACCTGCTCGGCAAGGAGCAGTGATCCGCCCGTCTCCTGGCTCATGGCTGGCTCCCTGCTCCGGTGCCGTGCTCGTGATCGGACTCGTCGTCCTCGCGGCCGAGGTAGGCGTCGATGACGGCCTGGTTGCCGAGGATGTCGGTGGGGCGTCCCTCGGCGATCACCGCGCCCTCACCGAGCACCACCACCCAGTCGCTGATGTTCATCACGACGTCCATGTCGTGCTCGACGAAGATGACGCTCATGCCGTCGTCACGCAACGAGGTGACGTGGTGGAGCAGCGACTGGACCAGCGCCGGGTTCACTCCGGCCATCGGCTCGTCGAGCATGACGAGCTCGGGCTCGACCATCAGCGCGCGAGCCATCTCGAGCAGTTTGCGTTGACCCCCGGAGAGCTCACCGGCGTAGTCCTCTCGCTTGTCGAGTAGCTTGAAGCGTTCGAGCAGCGCCTCGGCCCGCTCGGTGTTGGCCTGCTCCTGCGCACGCCAGGTGGGTGGCAGCAGTCCGGACCAGAAGTGCTCACCACGCTGGTCTGTCGCGCCCAGCAGCATGTTGTCGAGCACCGTCAGCCGTGCCAGCGCCTTGGTCAGCTGGAAGGTGCGGACCATGCCGCGTCGGGCGACCTGATGCGAGGGCACACGGGCGAGGTCGTGGCCATTGAACTGCCAGGTGCCCGTGTTGGGGCGGTCGAAGCCGGTGAGCAGGTTGAACAGGGTGGTCTTGCCGGCGCCGTTGGGTCCGATCAGGGCGGTGATCACGCCACGTTGGATCTCGAGGTGGTCGACCTCGACCGCCTGGAGCCCACCGAAGTGGCGGGTCACCCCATCGATCGTCAGGATGGGGTCGGGCTTGGCGACCCCCGGCTCAGCGGGGAGGTCGGCGAGCGTCGTGGCTGTGGTCTCAGGCATCGAGCGCGATCTCCCGCTTGTTGCCGAACAGGCCCTGGGGTCGGTAGACGACCAACAGTGCGAGCAGTATGCCGGTCAGCACGAAGGCCGATGCGCCGACGGCCGCGGAGCCGCTCAGCCACTCCGGCAGGAGGTCGGCGCGCTCGGCCTGGCGTACCAGTGCCGACATCGACTGCAGCAGGAACCAGAAGATCACGGCTCCGAGCAACGGCCCGTAGCGTGAGGCGATGCCACCGATGATCAGCATGGCGTAGGCGTAGAAGGTGATCTGGGGGCGGAAGCTGTTGGGGTTCACGGTCGAGCCGGCCAGGGTGTAGACGATGCCGCCGAGGCCGCCCATGATCCCGCCGAGCACCAGGCTCTGCATCTTGTAGCTGAACACGTTCTTGCCGAGGGCCCGCGCGGCGTCCTCGTCCTCGCGGATCGCGCGCAGGATCCGGCCCCAGGGGCTCTTCATCAGGATGGTGATGACGGTCGCCATGATCAGGGCCAGCGCCCAGCCCACCAGCAGGATCCAGGTGATGTTGGGTGAGTAGTTGAATGGTCCCCAGGTCAGCCCGCGGTCCAGGGGGTTGATGGCGTAGAACTCACCGGCGATCGACTGGAGCCCGAAGGGGCCGCCGGTGACGCTCTCCGAGACCGTGGAGTTGCTCACCAGGCGCAGCACCTCGGCCGCAGCGATCGTGGTGATGGCGAAGTAGTCCGATCGCAGCCGCAGCGTCGGGCCACCGAGGATCATGGCAAGGCCGACCGCGGCGAGGAGCCCGACGAGGATCCCGACCCACAGCGACCAGCCGAGGACGACCACCGAGATGCCGAGACCGTAGGCGCCGACCAGCATGAAGCCGACCTGGCCGAAGTTGAGCAGTCCGGTGAAGCCGTAGTGGACATTGAGCCCGATCGCCAGCAGCGAGTAGGCGGCGGCCGTCGGCCCGAGCGCGGCGCGCAGGCCGGTCATCATGGCGGCGATGGGATCCACGGGTGGGCCTCCTCCTCGTCAGCCGATGCGTTCGGCGCGGCCCAGCAAGCCCTGGGGGCGCAGCAGCAGCACCAGGATCAGGGCCCCTAGCGCCCAGGCGAAGCCGAGGTCGCTGGGGAAGAACACCGCGGATACCTCGACGACCAGGCCGATGAGGATGCCGCCGAGCATGGCCCCGAAGGCGGTGCCGAGCCCGCCCAGGATCACCGCGGCGAACATCAGCAGCAGCAGCTGGAAGCCGTTGATGTACTGGAAGGAGAACATGGCACCGAAGAGGATCCCTCCGAGCCCCGCCAGCCCGCTGCCGAAGATCCAGACCAACCCCACGACGCGTTCGACATCGATCCCGGAGGACTCGGCGAGGTCGCGGTTGTCGGCGACTGCCCGCATCGCCTTGCCCAGTCGGCTGCGTTGCAGGGCGAGCCCTACGAGGACCAGCACGAGGATCGCCACGCCCATGATGATCAGATCGCGCGGTGTCTGGGACAGCGGACCGAAGCGCAGCACGTCCTGGCCGATGAAGTCGGTGTACTGGCGTCGGGAGCCGCCGAAGAAGATCAACAGCCCGTAGCGCAGCACCAGTGACAGTCCGATCGTGACCACCAGCAGCTGGAACAGGCCGAGGCCGCGTCGGCGCAATGGACGGAACATGCCGCGGTCGATCGCCCCACCGAGGCCGGCGGCGATCACTACCCCGATCGGCGCGGCCACCAGCAGCGGCAGGCCGATGGTCGCATTGAACAGGTAGGCCGCGAAGGCGCCGAACATGACGGTGTCGCCG
>JBKGZF010000177.1:0-5440 GCA_046545715.1 Nitriliruptoraceae bacterium
GTCGTGGGCGTTTCCGACGCCGAGGTCACCGCGGCGATGCGAGCGCTCGCGACGGTCACCAAGCAGGTGGTCGAGCCCTCCGGTGCGTCGGCCCTGGCCGCGGTGCTGGCCGGGCACGTGGAGGTCGCGGGCCGCCGGGTCGGCGTCGTGCTCTCCGGCGGCAACGTGGCACCGCAGGTCCTCGCCCGGGTGCTATCGGAGGACCAGGAGGTCTAGGACCCACCACCCTGGGGCAGCGCAGCGCTCAGCTGGCGTGCTGCTTCGCGCGACGGTCACCCCAGCGGGCGCGGGCGACCCCGTAGGCCGCAGCCGCGCCCAGCAGGTCACCCGACTCCAGCGCCTCGATCGCCTGCCACAGCTCCTCGCAGGTCCGGTCGGCCTCGAGCTCGGCGGCTTCGAAGGTGCGCGCGACGGCGCCGTAGTCCAGCTCGAGCAGCGACTCGGTGTCGAAGACCTGCAGCCAGGCCGCGAGCCCACCGAGGGCATCGAGCACGTCATCGCCGTCGTCGACGGTCGCGTCCACCACCTCGATGGCGTGCTCGAGGCGTTCGAGCGCCTGATCCACCGTGGTGAGGTAGACCACGCGTGGCCCGGTGCCCTCCGGTGGGTCGCGGAAGCGGCGCTCATCGGGGCCGAACGCGACGAACCAGGGCAGTGGCACCGCCCACGGCTCATCGAGCACATGTGGGCTGCGACCAGAGGCCGACAGGGCCGCGAGTCGGTCGGCCGTGGTGGGGTCCGGCAGGAACGCACCGACCACCGAGGGCGGGACCGAGCGCTTGAAGTCATCGAGCGCGACAGCGGCGCGCAGGTCGAGATCGATGGGGCAGATCAGCGAACGGCGCCCAGCTCGCCGCACCAGCGCCGCATCGGGACCGAGCCGTGACCGTCCCGAGACCAGGCGGGTCACCGACGCACCGGACTCGACCTCGGCCACCTGGGCACGGGTCAGGCCACGACCCTGCTCGACATAGGCCCGCCAGCGCTCGCGTTCGCGCGGCGGGAACGACTCGAGGGGCGTGAACACCCTCAGCTGCGCACGTGGGACCAGCATGGCCGGACGGTAGCTCAACCGTGCCCGATCGACCCACCGCCGAGGGGTGTCGCCGGTTAGGCTGAAAACAACGCCAGGCCGCGATCCGGCCGGCGTCATGACGCGCCGTGGCGACCCCGCGGCCGCGACCCGGGAGAGGAGACGACGGTGGAGGGACCCTTCGCCCATTTCGAGGGCCATGAGCAGGTGGTCTTCGGCAACGACGACGAGACCGGACTTCGCTGCATCATCGCGATCCACTCGACCCGGCTCGGCCCGGCACTCGGGGGGACGCGCTTCCTGGCCTACCCCGACGAGGATGCGGCGCTGACCGACGTGCTGCGCCTGTCCAAGGCCATGACCTACAAGTCGGCCTGCGCCGGCCTGGATCTCGGCGGCGGCAAGGCGGTGATCATCGGCGATCCTGCCGAGGTGCGCACCGAGCCGCTGCTGCGGGCCTACGGCCGCATGATCGAGAGCCTGGGCGGCCGCTACGTGACCGCCTGCGACGTCGGCACGACACCGGCCGACATGACCCTGATCCAGCACGAGACGCGCTGGGCCACGGGGGCCGACATCGAGGAGGGCGGCTCGGGCGACTCGGGGGTGATGACCGCGCTCGGGATCTACCGCTCGATGCACGCCTGTGCGGCGGCGGTCTTCGGCGACGACTCGCTCGCCGGGCGCCACGTGGCGGTGCAGGGCCTCGGCAAGGTCGGTGGCCGGCTGGTGCGCCACCTCGTCGACGAGGGCGCCAAGGTCACCGCCGCCGACATCTCCCAGGACGCCATCGACCGCGTCGCCGACCTGCCGGGCGTGGAGATCACCACCGTCGACGACGTGCTCGAGGTGGACGCCGACATCGTCTCGCCCAACGCGCTCGGCAGCGTGCTGAACCACGACACGATCGAGGTGCTGCGGGCACCGGTGGTCTGTGGCGGGGCGAACAACCAGCTCAGCACCGAGGACGACGCGCAGCACCTCGCCGAGCGGGGGATCCTCTACGCCCCCGACTACGTGGTCAACGCCGGCGGGGTCATCAACGTCGCCGGCGAGCTCCATCCCCAGGGCTACTCCCAGCAGCGCGCCCGACGCGCCGTCGAGGCGATCCCACAGACGCTGACGCGGATCATCGAGGTGGCACGCGCCGAAGGGGTGACCACCGAGGAGGCGGCCGAGCGGGTCGCGGAGCGCCGGATGGCGGCGGTCGGCGGCCTGCGGCGCTTCTGGCTGCCCTAGGTCTAGCGGCGCCCGTCCCACCCGGGCCGACCCGACGCGAACCAGCCGGAGATCAGACCAGCCGCACGGCGGTGTCGTCCTCGGCCGCGTCGATGTGGCCGAGCTCGAACGCCGCTACCCCGCGGCCAGCCAGCACCTCGAGGGTCGGCTCGAGCGCATCGGGGGGGACGACCGCGACCATGCCGACGCCGCAGTTGAACGTGCGCCACATCTCCTCGGTTGGCACCGGCCCCCGCTCGGCCAGCCATCGGAACACCGGCGGCCAGCGCCAGGCGGTGGTGTCGACCACGGCGGTCACCGCCGGGGGCAGCACGCGTGGCAGGTTGCCGGGCAGCCCACCGCCGGTGACGTGGCACAGCGCGTGCAGCTCCACCTCGGCGTCCAACGCCAGGCAGTCGGCGGCGTGGATGCGCGTGGGGGTCAGCAGCACCTCGCCGAGGGGCGCGTCCAGCCCGTGTGGCTCGTCGAGGTCGAGGCCGTCGACGATGCGGCGCACCAGGCTGTAGCCGTTGCTGTGCAGACCCGAGGAGGGCAGCGCCACCAACCGGTCGCCAGGCTGCACCCGGTGGGCGCCCAGCATCGCCTCGCGCCCGACCACCCCGACGCCGAAGCCGGCCAGGTCGAACGCGTCGGGGGCGAGCAGCCCGGGGTGCTCGGCGGTCTCGCCACCGACCAGGGCACAGCCGGCTTCCCGGCAGCCCGCGGCCACGCCGCGGACGATCGCGGCCACGCGGTCGGGATCGAGCGAGCCGACCGCGAGGTAGTCGTTGAGGAACAGCGGCTCGGCGCCGGTGACCACCAGGTCGTCGACGACCATGCCCACCAGGTCGCGTCCGACGGTGTCGAGCACACCGGTGCGACGCGCGAGCTCGAGCTTGGTGCCGACCCCGTCGGAGGAGCTGACCAGCACCGGGTGCTCGTAGCGGGCCGGGTCGAAGGCGAACAGCCCACCGAACCCGCCGATCTGTCCGAGGACCTCCGGGCGGCTCGCGCCAGCCAGCGCGTCGGAGAGCAGCTCGACGCTGCGCTCGGCCGCACCCAGATCGACCCCGGCATCGGCGTAGGTCAGCTCATCGCCTGCCTGCGGCGATCGACGGCGAGGGTCCCCGGCGACCGCATCGCCCTGCTCACTGCTCACGAGACCTCCTCGCGCGATCGTGGCAGGCGGTAGCGCCGTCGCCAGGCTCGCTCGGCGTCGGCGAAGACGTCGAGCGGCTCGACCACGTCCTGGACGGACTCGAGCAGCTCCTCGAGCTCATCGGTCGAGGCCGCCACCCGGTCGAGCTCGTCGCAGCCGCGCTCGGCGTCGTCGAGCGCCCGCTGGCAGTCGTGCCAGTCCGCATCGAGCTCGTCCAAGTACCAGAGCGGCAGCCACTGCCGGGCGTCGGTGATCGCCCGGCGCACCGCATCGGTGCCCACCCCGATCGGCGCGGGCTCGACCCGCCCGGTCGGCAGCGTGCCGAGCAGCACCCGGCGCCCGCCCTCGATCACCTCGGCACAGTCGAGGAACGCCCACCACCGCTCGTGCAGCTCGGCGGGCAGCTCAGGCTTGCGTCGCAGCATCATGGCGCGGAGTATCGCGGGCGAGCGACCTGGACGCGAGCCGGCGACATCCCCGTGCCCTGCCACGGCGTACCGGGCCTATCCTCGAGGGCTATGCCGTCACAGCTGCCACCACTCGACGCCCACCCCTTCCTCGACCGCCTCCGCGAGCGCGTCGTGGTCTTCGACGGGGGCATGGGCACCTCGCTGCAGGCCGCGGGGCTCACCGCCGAGGACTTCGGCGGCGAGCACCTCGAGGGCTGCAACGAGGTGCTGGTCCGCTCGGCCCCCGACGTCGTCGAGCGCATCCACCGCGACTTCTTCGAGGTGGGGGTCCACGCGGTGCAGACCGACACCTTCGGCGGCGCGCCGTGGGTGCTCGACGAGTACGGCCTCGGCGCGGACACCGAGGAGCTCAACCGCCTGGCCGCCGAGGTGGCACGTCGGGCCGCCGACGACCACGCCACCGCCGACGACCCACGGTGGGTGGTCGGCTCGATCGGCCCCGGCACGCGTGCACCATCGCTGTCGCTCGGTAAGGACCCGACGACCACCCGCGACTTCATCGACGTGCCCACGATGGAGGAGGGCTACCGGCGACAGATCCGCGGGCTGCTCGAGGGCGGCAGCGACGTGCTGCTCATCGAGACCTGCTTCGACCTGCTCCAGATCAAGGCCGCCGTCGCGGCCGCCGACGACGTCTTCGCCGAGCGTGGCCAACGGGTCCCGCTGATGGTGCAGTTCACGGTCGAGAAGGACATCAACACCATGCTGCTGGGCACCGAGCCCCAGGCGGCGATCGCGGCCCTCGACCCGCTGCCGATCGACGTGCTCGGGATGAACTGCGCCACGGGGCCGGAGGACATGCGCGAGCACGTGCGCACGCTCTCACGCGCGTCGCGGCTGCCGATCAGCGTCATCCCCAACGCCGGCATCCCCTACCTCGACGGTGACCGCACCGTCTACCCGCTGACCCCGGCCGGTCTCGCCGAGGCACAGCACGAGTTCGTCGAGCAGCTCGGGGTCTCGATCGTCGGTGGCTGCTGCGGCACCACTGCCGACCACCTCGCGGCGGTCGTCGAGGCCGTCGGAGGGCTCACCCCGCGACCGCGTGCGCTCGACCGTCAACGCTCGGCGCGTCCGGGAGCGGCTGGGCGCCACACCGACCCCGCCCAGCTCGACCGCGACCAGATCGACGATCCCCGCGGCGTGATCCCGATCGAGTGGCGCCCGGCGCTCGCCTCGCTGTACTCGGCGGTGACGCTCGAGCAGGAGAGCGCCTTCCTGGCGATCGGCGAGCGGGCCAACGCCAACGGCTCCAAGGCCTTCCGCGAACTGTTGCTGGCCGAGGACTGGGACGGGATGGTCCAGCTGGCCCGCTCCCAGACCCGCGAGGGCGCCCACGTGCTCGACGTCTGCGTCGACTACGTCGGCCGTGACGGCGTCCCCGACATGATCGAGATCGTCGACCGCTTCGCGACCCAGTCCACGCTGCCGCTGGTGATCGACTCCACCCAGCCGGAGGTGATCGAGGCGGCGCTGATCCGGCTCGGTGGTCGGGCGGTGATCAACTCGATCAACCTCGAGGACGGCCGGGTCCGGGCGGACCGGCTGCTGCCCCTGGCG
>JBKGZF010000178.1:0-5440 GCA_046545715.1 Nitriliruptoraceae bacterium
GACCGTGCCGAGGCAGCCTACTCGCAGCCACGCGGACGGCCCGGGCGGTGGCGGTGGCGGCGCGGACCAGACCCGGCGGCCCCACGCCGGGCAGCCCGCAGCGCTCACGCCGTAGCAGGATCGCCGCCGCCGGCGGCGTCGGTCGCCTCGTCCGCATCGGCGGGCAGCGGCGTGCGCCACACCGCCAGGTGCAACGCGAGCAGCTGGTAGTAGCCGACCAGGGTGATCAGCTCGGCGATGCCCTCCAGACCGAGCGCGTCCACCGCCGCACCGTAGGCGTCCTCGCCCAGATCGCGGCTGGCGAGCAGCTCATGGGCCACCTCCAGCGCCACCACCTCGACAGCCTCGAGGTGGCCGCGTGGGATCCGTCCGGCGCGGACGGCGTCGAGCACGGGCTCGGTCAGCCCGACGCGGCGGCCGACGGCCGCGTGCGCGTACCACTCGAAGGCGCTGTCATGCGCGTGGGCCACGGCGAGGATGGCGAGCTCGCGGCAGCGGTCACTGAGCCCGCTGCGGTAGCGCAGCGCCGCGCCCAGCTCCTGGACAGCGTCACCGACCTGCGGTGAGATCAGCAGCGCGTTGAACGGTCCGTGCAGCCGGCCCTGGTCATCGGTGAGCGCGAACGCCGGCGCGCCCTCGCTGCGCGGCCCGCCGACGATCCGGTCGTAGACCGCTCGGCGGGGCGGGTCGAGCTGGTCGGGCTGCGGCCAGGGCAGACGGCCGGCGACGGCGCCGTCGTCGGGGTGCAACGAGGCGAACGGCAGCGGCTCCTCCATGGGTCGGCGACCTCCACACGGCGGCAGGGCCGCCCGACCCTACAGCGCACGCCCCTACAGCTCCGCGATCGCCTCGGTGATCGCCAGCTCCAGCTCGGCGAGGTGCTCCTCGGCCAGCGGACCGCCATCGGCGTCACGCAGGTAGAACACGTCGATGACCTCGTGGCCGACCGTCTGGACACGGGCGACCACGATGTCGAGCTGGAGCTCGGTCAGGGCGTTGCTGATCGTGTAGAGCACCCCGAGCCGGTCGATGGTGTGGACCTCGATCACCGTGGAGCGGCCGGCGGGATCGGGCCAGGCCACGACCCGGGTCTCCACCTGCGGCAAGCGTGCGAGTCGGGCGTCCTGGCCGTGCGCGACCCGCAGCACGCGCGCACGCAGCGCGAGCCGCCCCGCAGCCGCATCGGCGAGGTCACCTTCGACCCGCGCCCACCACGAGCCGCTGGCACCGGTGGGACGGTGCAGCCGGAAGGTGTCGACGGCCAACCCGTCGTCGCGGGTGAACGCGTCGGCGGCCCGGATCGAGCCGCCGTTGATCGCCACGACCCCGGCCACCCGGGTGAACCAGCCGGGATGGTCCAGCGCGACGACGTCGAAGCGGTCGAGCCGCTCGTGGCCGTCGGGGTCGTCGTCACCGGGGGTGACGCGGGTGCGCACCTCGGTCGGCCCCGGCCGGGTCGCGGCCATCAGGGTGTGGCGCACGACCGATCGGGGCGAGACGGCGGCGGCGTAGCGCGAGGGCAGCCGTGCGAGGTGGTCGCGGACCGCGGCGGGATCGGCACCGAGCTCGGGCGCGAGCCGCTGGGCCTCCGCGGCGGTGACCACGGCACCGTCGCCGACCTCGTCGGGGTCGGTCTGTTCGAGCACTGCTGCCACCTTCGTCACCAGGCGGCCGACCAGGTCCGCGGTCCACTGCGTCCAGGCCGCGGGGCCGGTCGCACGTCCGTCGGCCACGGCCAGTAGGTGCAGGCCGGCCAGGGTGCTGCGGTCCCCGATCAGCCCGGCGAGCTCACGGGCGAGCGCCGGATCGGCGATGTCACGCTTGCGGGCGGCGTCGGGCAGGACCAGGTGGAGCGCGACGTAGCGACCGATCCGCTCCACCGTCGACGGTCGTGCACCGAGCCGACGTGCCATCTCCATGGCCAAGGGGACCCCGAGCTGGGGATGCGGCTCGCCGATCACCTTGCCGACGTCGTGCAGCAAGGTACCCAGCAGCAGCGCCTCGCGGTCGTCCACCTCGGCGAGGGTCACCGCCGCCCACCGCTCGCGACGCACCAGCTCACCGAGCTGCGCCGCGGCGTGCCAGCAATGGCGGTCCAACGCGAAACGGTGGTAGGGGTTGCGTTGGGGGCGGCCACGCAGCAGCGCCCAGTCGGGCAGCCAGGCGGCCCACACCCCGGCGTCGTCGAGCTCGGCGAGCGCGGGCAGCGCGACCGTCCCCCGCCACAACGTGCGAGCGAGGCGGTCGCGGTCGGCGTCGCTCCAGCCCCACCCCGGCGGCCCGTCCTCCCTTTCGGCGAGCGTGCGCAGCTCGGCCGCACTGCGCCGGTCGAGCACGGCACCGGTGTCGGTGAGCACCGCCAGCAGCCGCGACGGCAGGTCGGATCGCGCCATGAGCTCCTGCGGCACGCGCAGCACGCCGTCGACCAGCTCGAAGCCCTCCACCTCGATGTCGGCGGGTCGGTGACGTCGACGCCGACCGCGGGCGAGGTCGGCGCCGATCAGCGTCCAGGCGCGGCGGTGGATGTGGTCGATGGTGCGCGCGGCGAGGAACAGCTCGTGCAGCAGCTGGTGCTCGGCGAGCTGCTGCTCGGAGACGTCGTGCCAGCCCAGCAGCGTGGCGACCTCGCCGTGCAGCTCGAGACGCAGCACCTCGGCGGGATCCGACGGTCCGCGGCCGGAGCGTGCGGCGCTGACCAGGTGCAGCGCGACCCGCGCGGCCAGCAGCCGCTGCTCCGCGGCGACCAGTCGGGGCCGATCCGAGGCGCCGAGGTAGCCAGCGGCCACCAAGGGGTCCAGCCCGGTCGCGCCCACCAGCCCCGCGCTGGCCCACCGCAGCGACTGCACGTCACGCAGGCCACCAGCGCCCGACTTGATGTCGGGCTCGAGCACCTCGGCGGCGTCCCCCGCGCGGTGCCGACGCACCCCGTCGGCGCTGCGCAGCGACGCCAGGAACCGGTGACCCCGGCGGCGGATGCGGCGCACCGTCTCGGTACGGATCTGCTGTGCGAGGTCAGGGTCCCCCGCGACGTGGCGCAGATCCAGCGTGGCGGTCGCCGAGTCGAGGTCGTCGACGGCGTCGAGGGCCGCCCGTCGGTCGCGAACCGCGTAGCCGACGGTCAGCCCGGCGTCCCACAGCGGGTAGACGACCCCGCGCACGAGCTGCTCGAGCTGACCGTCGTCGGCGGTGTCGTGCAGCAGCAGCAGGTCGACGTCGGAGTTGGGGCACAGCTCGCGCCGGCCATAGCCGCCGATCGCCACCACGGCGAACCGTGGGCCCTGCCCCTGCCCGCCGGCGAGCACGCGCAGCGCCCCGTCGATGGCGTCGCTCCAGGCCGCACACCAGGCACGGCCGGCGGCCGGCCCGGCGGTGCGCAAGCGCTCACCGCTCGCGCGCAGCTGCTCAGCGACCGTGCGGCCATCCGCCGCGTCGACGACGGCCGGCCCCGGTGTGTCGTCCGGCACCAGATCGCTCGTCCCCACCCCGGTCGGATTCAGATCGCCGCCGCGTCCTGCTCACCGGTGCGGATGCGCACGATGCGCTCCAGCCCGGTGACGAACACCTTGCCGTCGCCGACCTGGCCGGTCTGAGCCTCGGCGACGACCGCGTCGATGACCTCGTCGACCTGCCCCTCGTGGGTGAGGATCTCGAGCTTGACCTTCGGCACGAACTCGATGTCGTACTCGGCGCCGCGGTAGACCTCGGTGTGGCCCCGTTGGCGGCCGTAACCTCGGACCTCGGTGACGGTCAGGCCCTGGACCCCGAGCTTGTGCAGCGCCTCCTTGACCTCGTCGAGCTTGTGCGGCTTCACGATCGCGGTGACGAGCTTCACGTCGTCCTCCTCACAGTCCTCACGGCCGACCCCGCCGGGCGGGCCGCTCGGTCGTGGATGGTGGTGGCTGGAGCGGGCGTGATCCGCCGCGCGCCCGGGAAGCGTCGCGGGCAGGTGTCTCCCGTCGGTGTCCGCTCGGTTTCGACCCCGTTACAGCCCATCCGCGGGCGGGTCGAGGTCGCCGTCGGCGGTCTCCGAGGCATCGATCGGGTCGTCGTCGGCGTACTCCATCGACCCGAACACCGCCACGCTCGCAGAGAGGCCGTGCAGGTAGCTCTGGCGACCGATGGGGCCGAGCTCACCTGAGCAGAAGGCACCGACCACGGCCTGGTCGACGCCGAGCGCCGTGGTCACCGCGGCGACGTCGTGGTCGGGCCGGCCGAACAACCGCGCACCGCGACCGTTGCAGGTGAACAGCAGCGCACCGACCGAGCGACCGAACGTCGCCAGCCGGTCGGCCAGATCCGCGTCCGCCGAGGCGGCGTCGCGCACCTGGAACTGCACGGTGCGCCCGACCGGGACCGCGTCCCCGATCGTGAGCGCACCGGACTCCTGCTCGACCCCGAGCACCGGACGCACGAGGAAGTCACCGGCGCGGTAGGCGTCCTGGACCTCGTCCACCACGACGCCGAGGTGGAGGCCACCCTGGCCGACCAGCTGTCGGTCGTGGTCGTCCAGCGCGGCGAGCACGCGGTCGAGGCGACCGGTCGCGGGCTCACCGCCGAGCTCCAGCACCCGGTCACGCACCGAGCTGGTGACCGTGAACGGCTCACCGATCGGACGGCACCCCTGCGAGACGATCGGGTCGACGTCGACGTCACGCAGCACGACCCCGACCGCGCCGTCCTCGTGGACCCGCCCGTCGACGACCAGCCGGCTACGGCTGTCGTCGCCGGTGACCATCCCCCCGACCAGCGGCTGGCCGGGGCGCTGCTCGCCGATGCGGCGTGCCACCTCACCAGCGGGGAAGCTGTGGGGGTCGGCCAGCACCACGGTGACGTCACCGGGCAGGGTGTCGGGCCAGCCGGCGACCGCGATGCCACCGCCGGAGGGACGCAGCGTCCAAGCCCGGAACGGCTGCACCCAGCCGCCCTCCAACGCCGCGGCCCAGACCGCGACGGCAGGGCCGGACTCGACCTCCTCACCGGGGCCGATCACCCCCTGGGCGACCGCGCCGATCAGCACGCCGGGCTCCAACCGCGCCTCGATCGCCGCAGCGACGTCCTCGAGGGCATCGGCGTGCCCGGGGCTGACGAACACGATGGCGAGGTCACAGGGGGCATCGGCGGCGAGGGCTGCCAGCCGCACCCCGGCGGCGTCGGCGGCCTCCGCCGCGGCGACACCGCCCTCGTCGGTGTGCGACAGCGCGGCGGCGACCTGCACGGCGGTCCCTCCTGCGTAGGTGCGTGGGTCGTCGGCGCGGGGACGCCGGTCGTGGTCAGGGCCGAGGCCAGCCCCTGATCTGGCGTGGGCGCTCACAGCACGTCCGACGCCCGCCGAGGATACGCCTGCCCCGACCGTCCTGGGCGATGCTCGAGCCACCGACCGGGATCGCCGCGCAGCGCCCCGGGTCACGTGAGGTGTACGGACGGACACGCCCTCGCGCGG
>JBKGZF010000179.1:0-5371 GCA_046545715.1 Nitriliruptoraceae bacterium
CGTCGGGCACGATCGAGTACGCCGGGCAGGATCTCGGACGGCTCCGCGAGCGGCGGCTGCGCTCGATCCGGCGGCGGCTGCAGATGGTCTTCCAGGACCCGCACGCGGCGCTCAACCCGTCGATGGACCTGCAGGCGGCGCTCGGGCACCCGCTGCGCATCCACGGGCTGGTCCGCAACCGGGACGAGGAACGCTCCAGGGTCGCCGAGGCCCTCGAGCTCGTCGGCCTCGAGGGCACCGCTCAGCGCTACCCCACCGCGCTCTCCGGTGGACAGCAGCAGCGGGTCGCGCTCGCGCGGGCCCTGGTGACCCGGCCGAACCTGGTGCTGCTCGACGAGCCCTTCTCCAACCTCGACGCGACCTTGCGCGCGAGCGTGCGCGAGGAGGTCCGCACGATCCTGCGCGAGGCCGAGCAGACCGCGGTGTTCGTCACCCACGACCAGGAGGAGGCGCTGTCGCTGGCTGACCGGGTGGCGGTGATGGAGGCCGGCCGCGTGCACCAGTTCGCGACACCCCAGACCCTCTACACCGAGCCGGCCACGCGCTTCGTCGCCGGTTTCGTCGGCGAGGCCGATGTGCTGCCGGGCACACGGGCGGGCACCTACCTCGTCGACACACCGATCGGGCGGCTGCCGAGCGCCCGTCCCGTCCACGCCGAGCGCGTGGCGGTGGTGATCCGCCCCGAGGCGGTGCGCCTGCGCCGTGATCCACAGGCGAGCGCGGTGGTCAGCGCGATCTCCTACTTCGGCCACGACCAGCTGACCCAGGTGACCCTGCCCGGTGGCGAGGTGGTGCGCGCCAGACGTGGACCACAGCTCGACCTCGAGCGCGACACCCCGGTCCGCATCGAGGTGACCGGCGCGGTGCACACCTTCGCCGACACCGATCACAAGCCCCGTGCGCCCCACGAGACCAGTCCAGCCGACAGCGCGACCCGCTGATCCGGAGGTCGCTCAGCCGAGCTCGCGGCGCTCGCGGACCATCAGCACGGCCAACGGCAGCGAGCCCAGCAGGATCAGCCCGAGCGCCGGCACCGACGCGCGGGTGTAGAAGGCCTCGGCGGTCGCTGGCCACACGCGTGTGGCCAGCGTGTCGAACCCGGTCGGTGCGAGCAGCAGGGTGGCCGGCAGCTCCTTGAGCGCGGTCAGGAACACCAGCGCGCCGCCGGCGACCGCCCCACGTCGCGCCAGGGGGGCGACGACCCGTCGCAAGGTGGCGATCCGGGAGGCACCGAGGCTGCGCGAGGCGGCCTCGACGTCCGGTGCGGCCTGCAGCAGCGACGATCGGATCGCGCCGACCGCCTGCGGCAGGAACAGCGCGACGTAGGCGAAGACCAGCATGACCAGCGTCTGGTAGAGGGGGGTCGCGACCCGGATGCCGAAGAACACCAGGGCCAACGCGACCACGATGCCCGGCAGCGCGAACCCCGTGAACGACGCCCGCTCGACCAGTCGGGCCGCCCGCGAGTAGGTACGACCCGACCAGATGGCGATCGGCATCGCCGCCAGGACGGCGACGATCGCGCCGAGACCGGCGACCAGCACGCTGCGCCCCGCCGCGCCGATCGCCACGTTGACCTGCTCGCCGGCCTGGAGCCCGCGCACCAGCCAGTAGACGATGACGGTCACGGGCGTGAGCAGGCCCACGGCCACCACCAGGCTGCACAACGCGGCCGCGGGCCACCGCCAGGCGTGCAACGGGATCGTCGGTGGGGGCCGCGACGGCCTACCAGCACCGAACCGTCCCCCACGGTCGCGTGCACTGCGGGCCTCGAGCACGATCACGACGATGGTCATCGCCACCAGCAGCAACCCCAGCACGGCTGCAGGCGAACGGTCGAACGCGCTGCGGTACTGCAGGTAGAGGCCCCGCGTGAACGTCGAGTAGCGCAGGATCGTCACCGCGCCGAAGTCGCTGAAGACGTAGAGCATCACCAACAGCCCGCCGGCGGCGGCGCTCGGGCGCAGCTGGGGCAAGGTCACCTTGAGGAAGGTGCGCACCGGACCGTGGCCGAGCAGCCGGCTCGCCTCCTCCTGCGACGGGTCGATCCCACGCAACGAGGCCTGCACGGTGATCAGCACGTAGGGGAAGCTGAACAGCGTCAGTGCGATCACCGCGCCCCAGAAGCCGTACGGGCTCGGCGGCTCGACCCCGAGCCACTCCTCGACAAGTCCCCCACGGGCGAACGCCCCGACCAGGGTGAACGCACCCACGTAGGTCGGGATCACCAGCGGCAGCGCGGTCGTGATCGCGAAGAACCGGCGGCCCGGCAGATCGCTGCGCGTCGTCAGCCAGGCGACCGGGATGCCGAGCAGCAGGCTGGCCGCGGTCACCGTCGTGCCGAGCAGCACCGTGCGGCCCGCCAGCCTCAGCGTCTGAGCGTCGGTGACGATCTCGACGATCCGCTGCCCGCTGAGGTCACTGGCAGCCACCAGCAGGTAGACGGCCGGCAGCACCATGGCGGCCGCGATGAGCACGGCCGGGATCCACACGATCGGGTGCATCCCGGCGTGTCGGCGCCGTTCCGCCCGGTCACCGGTCACGCCGGAGCGCGACGGCTCGAGGGACGGGCCGGCGTGGTAGGTGGAGGTGACCATGGGCCCGTCGACGCTAGCCGTCGACCCACACCAGGTGGGCCGACGGCCAGCGGCTCACGCCCGGCCTACGACAGCGCACCGGTCTCGCGCAACAGCTCGAGGGTGCCCTGCAGGTCCTCGAGGTCGCTGAGGTCGACGTCGGGTGGGTCGATCTCCTCGAGGTTCGGCAGCTCCGGCGACTCGACACCGTCGACCACCGGGAACTCCAGCGCGTCGGTGACCTGGCCGAAGTACTCCTGGACGTCATCGCTGAGCAGGTAGCTCACCAGTTCGGCGGCGTCCTGCTGCCGGTCGCTGTCCTGGAGGACACCCACGCCGGCGACGTTGACCAGGCCGCCGATGTCACCGGGCAGGTACTTGTTGGCGACGTTGAAGTCGGGGTCCTCGGCCAGGAAGCGGTAGAGGTAGTAGTGGTTGGCGATGCCGAGGTCGACCTCGCCGCGCGAGGTGCCCTCGACGATCGCGGTGTTGTTCTCGAACTCGACCGCGCCGTTGTCGATCATGCCCTCGACCCACTCGCGAGCGGCGTCCTCGCCCTCGGCGACCCGCATCGCGGTGACGAACGCCTGGAAGGAGCCGTTGGTCGGTGCCCAGCCGACGCGTCCCTCCCACTTTGGATCGGTGAGGTCGTAGACCGAGTCGGGGACCTCGTCCTCGTCGAGCTCCTCGGTGTTGTAGGTGATCACGCGCACCCGGCCGGTCGTGCCGACCCAGTCACCCTGCCGTGAACGGAACAGCTCGTCGACCCGATCGAGCACCTCGTCGGGGAGCTCGGCGAGCAGTCCCTGGTCGTGCAGCGCGCCGAGCGCACCAGCGTCCTGGGCGAAGTAGACGTCGGCCGGGCTCGCCTCGCCCTCCTCGGTGATGGTGGCGGCCAGCTCGGCGGTGTCGCCGTAGCGCACCTCCACCTCGATGCCCGTCTCCTCGGTGAAGTCATCGAAGACGCCACCCACGAGCTCCTCGTTGCGTCCGGAGTAGACCGTCAGCGGCTCGTCGGAGCCACCCGCCTCGTCCTCTACCTCGTCAGCGTCATCATCTGAGGACTCCTCGTCGCCCCCATCAGCCTGGTCGTCGGCCTGCTCGTCGGCGTCCGGGTCGTCGGCGTCTCCGGCATCACCGTTCGATCCGTCGTCGGCACCGCAGGCCGCGACGAGCAGCGCCAGCACGGCGGTCGCGGCCGCGGCACGCAGCCGGGAGCGTCGGATGGTTCGCATGAGGTCCTCCAGGTCCCTTGATCAGATCGGCGTGGCAAGCGCTGTGAGCAGCCCCGCCGTCGGTCGTCGATTCAGTGGTCAGGTGAGCCTAACCACAAGGTAGTTAGGTGAGCCTAACCAGAAGCGGAGACGGTACGCAAGACCGGTGCCCCCGGTGCCAACGGGCGCGGCGATGCCGGTGCGCTCGCACGGGACGAGTAGCGTTGGGCGATGACCCGACCGAACCACGACCCGGGATGCGATCTGACCATGAGCCGGATCATCTACACCTACACCGACGAGGCCCCCGCGCTGGCCACCGAGTCGCTGCTGCCGGTGATCGACGCGTTCGCCGGCGCCGCCGGCGTCGACTTCGAGATCCGCGACATCTCGCTCGCGGGCCGCATCCTCGCGGCCTTCCCCGATCACCTCGAGGAGCACCAGCGCGTGCCCGACGCCCTGCACGAGCTCGGCGAGCTCACCGGGTCCCCCGAGGCCAACATCATCAAGCTGCCCAACATCTCGGCGTCGACCCCGCAGCTCAAGGCCGCCATCGACGAGCTCCAGCAGGCCGGCTACCCCGTTCCGGATCACCCCGACGAGCCAGCCGACGAGCATCAGGCCGAGATCCGCGCACGCTACGACGCGGTCAAGGGCAGCGCGGTCAACCCGGTGCTGCGCCAGGGCAACTCCGATCGCCGAGCCCCGGCCTCGGTCAAGCGCTACGCCCGCAAGTACCCCCACCGGATGGGCGCGTGGTCGTCGGAGTCACGCTCCCACGTGGCGACCATGGACAGCGGTGACTTCCGCTCCACCGAGGCCTCGGTCACGCTCGACGCCGACACCGACGTGCGGATCGAGCACGTGGCCGCCGACGGCACGGTCGCGGGGCTCAAGGACTCCACCCCCCTCGAGGCCGGTGAGGTCATCGATGCCGCCGTGATGCGTCGGCGGGCACTGCTCGACTTCCTCGCCGCCCAGGCCCAGGACGCTCGCGAGCAGGGTGTGCTGTTCTCCATCCACCTCAAGGCCACGATGATGAAGGTCTCCGACCCCATCATCTTCGGCCACGCCGTGCGCACCTACTTCGCCCCCGTCTTCGAGCAGCACGCCGACACCCTCGCCGAGCTCGGGGTCAGCCCCAACGACGGGCTCGCCAGCCTCGAGGCCGCGATCGAGCAGCTGCCGACCGAGCAGCGCGACCGCATCCGCGCCGACCTGGACGCCGCCTACGCATCCGGACCCCCGCTCGCCTACGTGGATTCGAGCCGCGGCATCACCAATCTGCACAACCCCAACGACATCATCGTCGACGCCTCCATGCCGCCGATGATCCGCGATTCAGGCAAGATGTGGAACGCTGACGACGCCCAGCAGGACGCCAAGGCGATCATCCCCGACTCGAGCTACGCCGCGCTCTACGGCGAGACGATCGAGTTCTGCAAGGCCAACGGGGCGTTCGACCCGACCACCATGGGCTCGGTGCCGAACGTCGGGCTGATGGCGCGTCGCGCCGAGGAGTACGGCTCGCACGACAAGACCTTCGAGGTGCCGGCCGACGGCATCGTCCGGGTCGTGGAC
>JBKGZF010000180.1:0-5367 GCA_046545715.1 Nitriliruptoraceae bacterium
GCACGTGGGTGAGGCGTTCTCGCAGGTGGCCGCCGTCGCCGAGGAGCGCGGGCGAGGGCACGGCCCGGCCGAGCAGGCGATCGACGACCTCGGTGAGCAGCCGCTGCCCGTCGCGGACGCCGAGGGCATGGTCGGCGCGCTGTGCTCGGGGGTGGAGGACCTGCTCGACGAGCTGCTCGAGGGTTCCACGGTCGAGGGGCTCGAGTCCATCAAGACCCACAATCGCTATACGTTCGAGCACTCGGTCGATGTCGCGGTGGTCGGCGCGCTGCTCGGTGGGCGGCTGGGCATGCCGCGCTCCCGGCTGCGCGAGCTCGCCCTCGGCTGCCTGCTGCACGACATCGGCAAGACCTACATCGACGTCGGCATCCTCGACAAGCCCGGCCGGCTCACCGAGGAGGAGTTCGCGGCGGTCAAGCAGCACCCACGCATGGGCTTCGAGCTCGTCCGTCGCATGCCGATCGCGAGCCTGCTGCCAGCCCACGTCGCCTACCAGCATCACGAGCGTCAGCTCGGCGGCGGCTACCCGCGCGGGCTGGTCGGCACCAACGTCGTCGGCTCACGGCTGTGTGCGGAGCGGCCCGGTTCGCGTCAGATGCTGCTGATCGCCGAGATCGGAGCGGTCGCCGACGTCCACAGCGCGTTGAGCTCCGACCGCCCCTACCGTCCGGCGCTGCCGCCCGACGTCGTGGCCGAGGAGCTCGACAAGATGGCGGGCAACCACCTCAACGCCGAGCTCGTCGCGGTCCTGCGTGGGCTGCTGCCGCCCTACCCGGTCGGTCGCTGGGTGGAGGTGACCGCCGGCCCGCACCGGGGACACCGCGGGGTCGTCACCGAGGTCCACGCCGGTGCCGTCGCCCGTCCGACGGTGCGGCTGCTGCTCGATGACCGGGGTGAGGAGCTGGCCGAGCCGGACACGCTCGATCTACGTCGCTGTCCCGAGGTGGAGCTGCGCTGCTCGGATCCCGAGCCCGTCCTCGTGTGACCGCGGCACCCAGCGCCGCGCCGCAGCGCCGCGGTGTGCCCGTCCGTGCCTGCTCGTCGACCGTGTGGCAGGCCGGGGGAGGGGGATCGACCCACTGCTAGGGTCGCGGGCCGAGGTGCGCGACCGTCGTCGAGCTCTCGTTGGGGGTGCCGGTCCACGGCCCGAGCGCGATCCCGACCGGTTGGGGGAGGAGCGATCGTGGCAGCGATCACAGGTGGCGCGATCATCGCGCGCATGCTGGCCGCCGAGGGTGTCGAGCGGCTGTTCGGGATCATCGACGGCACCTACTACGGGCTGTACTCGAGCCTCGCCGACGCCGGCATCGAGCTGATCTCACCCCGTCACGAGTCCACCGCCGCCCACATGGCGGGGGCCTACGCACGCACCACCGGCCGGCTGGGCGTGGTGATGGCCAGCAACGGTCCTGGCGTGGCCAACGTGCTGCCCGGCGTCGCCGTCGAGCAGGCCGAGGGCAACCGGGTGCTGCTGATCACCTCCTCACGGCGCGTCGGCATCGGCGATCCGGATCGCGGGGGCACCTACCAGTACTTCCCTCAGGCAGCGACCACCGCCTCGATGTGCAAGTGGGCCGAGCACGTGCCCTCCGCCGATCGCATCCCCGAGCTGCTGCGTCACGCGCTGCGTGCCGTGTGGTCCGGCCGGCCGGGCGTGGTCCACCTCGATGTCCCCGAGGACCTCATCAACGGCGAGCACGAGCCGGATGCCCAGGCCTTGTGGTCACCGCCCACCTACCGCTCGCTGGTCCCGATCCCACCCGATCCGGGACAGCTCGCCGAGGTGGTGGCGTGGCTGGCCGCCGCGCAGCGCCCGCTGATCCACGCCGGCTCGGGGGTCGTGCACGCGCAGGCTGAGGGGGAGCTCGCCGAGCTCGCCGCCCTGCTCGAGGCGCCGGTGACCACCAGCTGGGGCGCGCGCAGCGTGCTGGCCGAGGACGACCCCCATGCGGTGCCGATGGTCCACGTCGACCTGGTCGACCGGGTCCGCAACGAGGCCGACGCGATCCTGGTGCTGGGCTCGCGGCTGGGCGAGACCGACTGGTGGGGCAAGGCGCCCAACTGGGCGCGGCCCGAGGACGCACCGACCGTCCAGGTGGACCTGGACCCGGCCGTGCTCGGTGCCAACCGGCCGCTGAAGCACGCGCTGCTCGCCGACGTCGGCGCGACCATGCGGGCGTTGCTCACCTCGCTGCGTCAGGCGAGCCCAGCCGGAGACGGTGCCACCACCTCGGATGGCGAACCGGCCGCGTACACCGACGCCGAGCTGGCCGCGCAGGCCACGGGTCGGGGGGCGCACGGCAAGGAGCGCCGACGCTGGCTCGCCGACATCGCCGAGGCGCGCCAGGCCGATCGCGCCAAGCTCGACGGGGCCCTCGATGCGAAGGACGCCAAGGGGCCGGTCCACCCCGCCCGCGTGCCGAGCATCGCCCAGCAGGTGTTCCCCGACGACACGATCTGGGTCGCTGACGGCGGCAACACCGCGGTGTGGTCACAGTTCTTCCATCAGATCCGGCGGACGCGCTCGCTGCTGATGACCTTCAAGTTCGGGATGCTCGGCGCCGGCATGGGCCAGGCGCTGGGTGCGAAGATCGCCGCGCCGGAGCACGAGGTGTGCTGCCTGATCGGTGACGGCGCCTTCGGGATGCACCCCCAGGAGGTCGAGACCGCGGTCCGCCACGGCCTGAAGGTCACCTACGTCGTGTTCGCCGATCGGGCCTGGGGGATGGTCAAGATGAGCCAGTCGATCGCGGCCAAGCCGGTCAAGACGGTGGCCCGGCGCCTGCTGCTGGACAAGCCGCTGCCCGAGGGCGACACGGTCTACGCCGACCTCGCCGAGATCGCCTACGACGACCTCGCGCGCTCGATGGGTGCCCACGGCGAGCGCGTGTCCCGTCCCGATGAGCTCCGGCCGGCTCTGGAGCGCTGCCTCGAGGTGGACGGACCATCGGTCGTGCACGTCGACGTCGACGCGGGCGCACACCTGTGGGCGCCGGCGCTCAAGACCTTCAAGGCGATGCATCAGGAGCCGTCGGGGTGAGCCCGTTCGTCGTCGCCGCCGGGGGAGCGGTGCTCGCCCAGTCGGTCGACGAGATCGAGCTCAACTTCGATCCGGGCAGCCTGCTGGTGCTCAACATCGCCATCGGGCTGATCATGTTCGGCATCGCGCTGGACGTGCGCCTGGTCGATCTGCGCGCGGTGTTCGCCGTCCCGCTGGCACCGCTGGTCGGTCTGCTCTCGCAGTTCCTGCTGCTGCCTGCCGCCACCTTCGCGCTGACCCGCGTGCTGGACCCGGCACCGTCGATCGCGCTGGGCATGATCCTGGTCGGTTGCTGCCCCGGCGGCAACGTCTCCAACATCGTCACCCACCTGGCCAAGGGCAACACGGGGCTGTCGATCGGCATGACCGGTGTGGCGACCACCCTCGCCGCGGTGCTGACGCCGCTGAACTTCGCGTTCTGGGGCTCGCTCGACCCCGGCACCCGCGAGCTGCTGCGCCAGGTCGCGCTGGACCCCGTCGATCTCGCGACCACCGTCGGCCTGCTCCTCGCCCTGCCGGTCACCGCCGGCATCCTGCTGCGGCTGCGCTGGCCTGCGTTCGCGGCCCGGCTGCACCGGCCGATGCGGCTGGTCTCGATCGTGTTCTTCCTCGGGTTCGTGGTGGTGGCCTTCCTCACCAACGTCGAGCACTTCACCGCGCTGCTGGGGACGATCGCCGTCGCGGTGTTCCTGCACAACGCCGTGGCGCTGCTGCTGGGCTACGGCGCGGCGACCGCGGTACGCCTGCCTGAGCGCGACCGCCGTGCCGTCAGCATCGAGGTCGGCATCCAGAACTCCGCGCTCGCCCTGGTGCTGATCTTCGGCTTCTTCGGGGGACTCGGCGGCATGGCGCTGATCGCCGCCTGGTGGGGCATCTGGCACCTGCTCGCAGGCCTGGTGGTGGCAACGGTCTGGTCGCGACGTCCGCCGCACATCCCCGCGCCCGGACGGGTCGCCTCGACGTGAGCGGGGTGCTGGTCACCGGTGGCAGCGGCTACCTCGGCTCGCTCGCGGTCGAGGCGCTGGTCGCGGCGGGCGCGGCACCGGTCGTCTCGTTGGACCTCCACCCACCGGCGGCAGGCCGCACCGGGGTGATCGACGTCGTCGGCGACGTGCGCGCCGTCACTCTCCCCGAGGTGCTCGAGGAGCAGGACATCGGCGCGGTCGTCCACCTCGCCGCGGTACTGGACCCGCCACCCGACATGGACATCGCCACGCTGCGCGACATCGAGGTGGGTGGGACCGCGCGGGTGGTCGCGGCGTGCCTGGACGCGGGGGTCGAGCATCTCACGGTCGCGTCCTCGGGCGCGGCCTACGGCTATACCCCTGCCAACCGTGAGCGGCCGCGGCGCGAGTCCGATCCGGTGCCCGGACATCCCCGGTTCGCCTACAGCCGGCACAAGGCCGAGGTCGAGTCGCTGCTCGCCGCCGCCCGCGATGAGCACCCCGAGCTCGGCCAGCTGATCCTGCGACCGGGCACGATCCTGGGTGAGGGCACCGACAACCTCATCACGCGCCTGTTCACCGCACCGGTCGTCCCCGGGCTGATCGACACCGACGTGCCCTTCCAGTTCGTCCACGACCGCGACGTCGCCGCGGTGATCGCGCGCGGTGTGGCCGAGCGCATGAACGGGGTGTTCAACCTCGCGGGCGACGGGGTGCTGACGTTGCGCGACATCGCGGCGATCGAGGGACGGCCGTTCGTGCGCCTGCCGGCTGGGTTGCTCGCGGCGGGGCTGGCGCTCGCGCAGCGGTTCGGCAACGCGCCGTACGGCCCCGAGCAGGTCGACTTCGTGCGCTACCGGCCGGTGCTGGCCAACGACGCCATCAAGGCCGCGCTCCCGGACCTGGCGTGGCTGTCGACCGCCGAGTGCTACGCGCGCTTCCGGTCCGGGCGATCGAGGAGGCGGTGATGGCTGAGCGCACCGGACACGACGCTGAGGCCGCCGGCTCACCGACGGCGCTGGTCACCGGCGCCGCCGGCCACCTCGGCGTGGAGCTGTGCCGGCTGCTCGTCGCTGCGGGCTTCGAGCTGGTGGGCGTCGACCGACCCGGCAGCCAGCCTCCCAGCGGCGTCCGGCGGTGGGTCGAGGTCGACCTCGGCGAGCCGTCGAGCGAGGTGCGGCTGTCCGCCGCCTTAGAGGGGGAGCCCCGCGTGGACCTGGTCGTCGCTGCGGCCGGGGTGACGGCGCTGGGCAGCGTCGACGACACCGATGACGCCACCTTCCGCCACGTCATGGAGGTCAACTACCACGGGATGCTGCGCGCGGTGCGGGCCGCGCTGCCGGGGTTGCGGGCCGCAGGCGGCCACCTGGTCGTGGTCAGCTC
>JBKGZF010000181.1:0-5347 GCA_046545715.1 Nitriliruptoraceae bacterium
ACCTGGTGCGCATCGGCACCGGCTCGCGGCTCGTACCGGTTCCGGTCGATGGCGACACGGACGCCACCGTGGTCAGCGAGGTCGAAGACCCGGTTGCGGCCTACATCGAGGATCTCGACGAGAACGAGATCGCGACCACCGAGGTACCGCTCGATGGTCGTGAGCCGACCGTTCGTGCCCGGGAGTCCAACCTCGGCGACCTGATGGCCGACGGGCTGCTGACCACGGCACGCGACCGCGCCGACGAGTTCGACGTCGAGGAGGCCGACGTGGCGCTGCAGAACGGTGGTGGCATGCGCAGTGAGGCCATCATCGAGCCAGGCCCCGTCACCGAGCTCGACACCTTCGACATCGCAGCGTTCAGCAACATCGTCTCCGTCATCGAACTCGATGGTGACGAGCTGGCCGCAGCGCTCGAGCACAGCGTCTCCGAGGTTCCGGAGACGGCGGGCTTCCACGGCCAGTGGGCCGGCATCGAGTTCCGGTTCGACACCGACGCTGCCGCGGGTGAGCGCATCACCGAAGCGACGGTGACCCGGGCGGATGACACCGAGGTCGACCTGGTGGTCAACGGTGAGGTCGAGGCTGGCGACGAGACCTTCACGCTCGCCAGCATCGACTTCCTGCTGGGTGGCAACGACGGCTACGACATGTTCGAGGGCAAGGATGTGACCACGCTCGGTCGCACCTACCAGCAGTCGCTGGCCGACTACTTCGAGCAGCTCGGCACCGTCGAGGAGTCCGACTACCCGGACCTGACCGTGAACGAGGACCGCTACTGGCGGTTCGGTCCAGAGGACGGCACGTTCATCGAGTAGCCGAACCCCGGTGATCCGATCGGTGGGGCCGTGTTCGCACGGCCCCACCGGCCGTCTGGGACGAGATGCCCGGCCTGATACCGGGCTGTCAGTGCCTAGCGCGGTTCGGTGACGTCGGGCACGTCCTCGTCGAGCGCCCGTGGTCGTGCGAGCAGGTAGCCGGCGGCGGTGTCGCAGCCGAGCCGTGCGAGGGCCTCCCACTGCTCGAGGTGCTCGACGCCCTCAGCGGATGCGCTCGCGCCCAGGGCATGTGCCAGCTGGATGATCGCACCGACCACCGCTCGACCGCTCGTCGAGCCGAGTTGGACGACGAACGAGCGGTCGATCTTGAGCACGTCGATCGGGTGGTGCTGCAGCGCGCTCATCGAGGAGTAGCCGGTGCCGAAGTCGTCGACGGCGATCGGTACGCCGAGCTCGTGCAGCCGTGCCAGCTGCCTGGCGACCGTCGGCGGATCACGTACCAAGGTCCGCTCGGTCAGCTCCACGCCGAGCGCCCCGCGTGGCAGGGCGTAGGCCTCGTGGGTGAAGGCGACGCGGTCGACGAACGTGTCGCTGTCCAGCTGCTCGGGCGCGACGTTGATCCACACCGGTCCGCGCTCGGTGGTGAGCTGGCGCTGATCGGCCAGGGTACGGCCGACCTCGTTGAGCACCCAGGAGCCGATCGGCACGATCAGCCCGCTCTTCTCGGCGACGTCGATGAACGCGCCGGCGTTGAGCAGGCCGCGCTGCGGATGCTGCCAGCGCAGCAGTGCCTCGAGCCCGCAGCGTTGCCCGCCGTCGATGGAGAAGATCGGCTGGTAGTGCAGCAGCAGCTCCTCGCGGCTGCGAGCGGCACGTAGGCCGTGCTCGAGGTCGAGTCGCTCGACCGCCTGCTGGTGCAGCGGCTCGTCGTAGACCGCGGCTCGGCCCTTGCCCGCTCGCTTGGCTGCGAACAGCGCCGCGTCGGCGTTGCGGATCACGGTCGCGGCGTCCTCGCCGCTCGCCCCCGAGGCCAACCCCACGCTGGTCGAGATGCTCACCGTGCGGTCGCAGACGGTGTAGGGCAGGCTGAGCAGGTCGCGCAACTGCTCGCTGAGCTGGAGGGCGGCCGGGAGGTTCCCCTCGGTGACCAGCAGGAACTCATCCCCACCGAAGCGACAGGTCAGCATCTCGTCAGCGACGTGCTCACGCAGTCGGCCCGCGATGTCCGAGAGCACCCGATCTCCTATGGCGTGCCCGAGACCGTCGTTGACGATCTTGAAGTCGTCGAGGTCCAGGAACAGCACCACGAGGTCGTCGGTGACGGTGCGCAGCCGCTCGTCGAGCCGACGCTCGAACTCCCGACGACTGAGCAGCCCGGTCAGCTCGTCATGGGCAGCGATGTGCGTCAGTCGCGCGCGTGCGGCCTCGGCTGCCTGCCGCGCCGCGCGTTCGGCCTCCAGGCGTCGCTGTTGCTCGAAGCGGTGGTTGACGCGATCGGTGATGTCGACGAAGAACACGACGACGCCGTGCTCGGTGGGCGAGACTCGGACCTCGTACCAGCGCTGCCAGGGCTCGTAGAGGGCCTCGAAGACCGTGGGCTCGCCGCTGTCGGCCACGTTGCGGTGGTGCTGCTCGAACTCCGTGCCGACCAACTCGGGGAGTACGTCGAAGACCCTCTGACCGTAGAGCTCGTCGCGTGGCCTGCCGATCGTCTCCTCCGCGCTGCGGTTGACGTGGGTGAAGCGCCACTGGTCATCCAGCTCGAGGTAGCCGTCGCGGACGCTGTCGAGGGTCTCGATCACCCGCAAGGCGGCATCCTCACGGTCGGTGACGTCCATGACGACACCGTCGAGTCGCTCGGGCCAGCCCTGGTCGTCGAAGCTCGCACGCGCACGTTCCAGGGTCCAACGCAGCGAGCCGTCGGGGTGCCTGACCCGGAAGACCTCCTCGTAGGAGGAGCCTGACGCAAGTGCGGCTGTCACCTGGCGACGCAGCACTGGCTGGTCGTCCTCGTGGACCGCCGCCAGGCAGTCCTCGATCGACAGCGGCGGCCCGTCGGGATCGGCGCCGAACAGCTGGGCGCAGAGCCGGTCGTGGGCGAAGCTCTCGTCGGCGAAGTAGTACTCCCAGGTCCCGAGCCGGCCAGCCTCGAGGGCGAGGTGGAGGTGGTCGAGCGTGCCGTTCAGCTGCCGGCGTAGCTGGTCCCCGCTCATCCGGCCACGCTGGTCGCCGAGATGCTCGGCATGGTCGTGCACGGCAACGACACAGCTACCCCCTCGGCCGGTACGGGTCGGTCAGGGTGGTTCAGGCGGTACGGATCGGCCGGGATGCACCGACAGCACCGAACCAGCGAACCATGCGGTGGCTGTCGCGGCAACGCTCGGACGGTGGCCGCCCGGCGCCGACCGCAGTGCAGCCGTGAGAGCATCACGGTCCGTGCCGGACGTAGGCTGCGGCCGCCGCATCCGACCGATCCGCTCCACCTGCCCCCCCGGACGATGGTGAGGAGGACCTAGGTGAACGTTGCACCGCATTGGAGCGCACCGGTCCTGCGTTCGGTGGCGCCGGTGGTCGAGTCCGCGCAGCACGTCGAGGTCTCCACCGAGCGAATCGGCTCGGTCGCGTCATGGCTCGCCTACGAGGAGCTGCCGTTCCCGCGCAACCTCTCGACCGCGCCGTACGACCGGGACGCCGACCCGCAGCGGGCCATCGACCTGATCATGCTGGTCTCCTGCCTGAACTTCGCGTTCACCGACTTCGCCACCGGCGAACGGTTCATCGTCGAGCGCGACGGTGAATCGCTGGTCGACACCGACGGCATGTCGGCCTGCATCCACGAGGCATTGGGCGCCGGGGTGCCGCTGCTCGACGGTGACTACCTCAGGACCGTGACCCGCGACGAGCTCGACCGGATCTTCACCGGCTCGATCACGATGCCCATGCTCGACGAGCGGGTACAGATCCTCAACGAGGTCGGCCAGACGCTCGTTGACCGCTACGACGGCCGCTTCCACCGCTTCGTGGCCGACTGCATGCCCGCGATGTATGCCGACGGCGACGGGCTGCTCGAGCGTCTGGTCACCGAGTTCCCGCGCTTCGACGACGTGAGCGATCACCACGGCCACACCGTGCGCTTCTACAAGCTCGCTCAGCTCGCGCTGTGGTCGCTGCACGGGGCACGGCTCGTGTCGATCGCTGACCTCGACCGGATGACGGCCTTCGCCGACTACATCGTGCCGGTCGCGCTACGCGTGATGGGGATCCTGCGCTACACCCCCGAGCTGGCACGGGCCGTCGACCAGCGGCAGCTGATCGAGCGGGACAGCGACGAGGAGATCGAGATCCGCGCCGCCACCCTCTACGCCACGGCCCTGCTCACCGACGAGGTCAACCGGCGCCGCCCCGCGGGACTGCAGGTGGTGATCCCGCAGCTCGACTTCCGGCTGTGGAAGGCCTACCACGCCACCTTCCTCGACCACCACCTGACCCGGACGATCTACTACTGAGCGCGGATCCCGCGGTCGAGACCCAGCGACTCATCCACCGCGCAGCAGCTCCGCGGGCAGGTCCGCAGCGCTCGGGAAGCTCGTCTGGGTCCCGCGCCCGGTCACGCTGATCGCCGCGATCCGCGAGGCGCGGGCTGCGGCGTCCCGCACGTCCGCACCACCTGCCAGCAGGTGGGCGAGACCGCCCACGAACGCATCGCCGGCACCGGTGGTGTCCACCACCTCGACGTCGTCGCTGTCGAACGTGCTCGCTCCCTCGTCGTCGACCACCAGGCAGCCGCGCGCGCCGAGGGTGAGCACCACGGTGCCGGCGCCACGTCCACGCAGCTGCTGGGCGGCGGCGACGGCCTGCTCCGTACTCGCCACGCTCATGCCGGTGAGCAGCTCGGTCTCCGGCTCGTTGGGGCAGAGCACGTCGGCGAGGTGGAAGAGGCCCTCCGGCAGCTGCGAGCGGGCCGGTGCGGGGTTGAGCACCGTGGTCACCCCCTCCTCGCGCGCGATGGACAGCGCTGCGAGGGTGATCTCCAACGGGAGTTCGAGCTGGCAGACGACCACCTCGGCGCCGGCGATCGCTGGGCGCGCCTGTTCGATCGCGTCGATGTCGAGGTGGTCATTGGCGCCGGTGACGATGATGATGGCGTTGGCACCGTCGGGCTGGACCGCGATCGGCGCCACCCCGGAGAAGGCCGCATCCGTGCGGTGCACGTGGGTGGTGTCGACCCCCTGCTCGGCGAGGTTGTCGAGCGTGCCGTCGCCGAACACGTCGGTGCCGAGCATCGTGACCAACGACACCGTCGATCCCAGCCGTGCGGCCATCACCGCCTGGTTGGCGCCCTTCCCGCCGAAGCCCATCTGGAAGGAGTCACCGTGCAGCGTCTCGCCAGGGGAGGGCAGCCGTGGGACGTAGCTGATCAGATCGAGGTTGGCCGCGCCGACGACCACGATCCTGCCTGGTGCCATCCTCGTCCCTCCCGAGCGTGGTCGCGGCCCTCAGCCCGTCACCGCGCCGAGCCTAGGGGGGAGTCGACGGCGCTCTCGATGGCCGCGGCGACCTGCTCGACC
>JBKGZF010000182.1:0-5334 GCA_046545715.1 Nitriliruptoraceae bacterium
CCACCGAGCCGTCACGTCGGACCCGCACCGTGCTCGCGTTGTTGGCGTCGAGCCGATCGACGGCCACGTCGGCGCGCAGGCGCTGCCCCGCCCCGAGTGCCGCGTTCAGCCCCAGCACCAGGCTCACCAGGCCGGCGTCGGAGGCGGACCCGGTCACCAGCGACAGTCCGGCGCCTGCCATCAGCACCGGGGTCAGCGGGTTGGCGAGCTCCTCGGCGATCGCCCGCCGCAGGCGCGCCGGTACCCACGGCGCCACCTCTGGTGGCGCCTGTCGGGTCGCCGCTGTCTCGTCAGACAGGCCCTCGGGGCTACTGCCGAGCTGCTGGAGGACCTCGCTCGCGTCCATGGCGTGCCACGCGACGGTGGTCGGCTGCAGGGGTACGTGGCGGCGCTCGACCGCACGCGCAGCCCTCCGGCCGTTCACGATGGCTGCGAGTGCGGCCGCGTCCACGGCACGTGCAGCGAGGACCGGGGCCTCGGCGGGGGGTCGTCCGATCACCGATGCGGCGCCGAGCACCGCACCCGCGAAGGCCAGGCGGACCGCCTGCTGGGTGTGGTCCCGAGCGGCGCGGCATGCCGCGAGCAGCCACGCCACCTCGTCCAGCCCATTGTGAGCGATCAAGTGCGCCCCGTGGGGAACAGCTCGACCGGGCTGGGGCAGGCCAACCAGCACATCCGCTGGGCCCAGGCTCGCGGCGGCGTCGCCCACCACCGCCAGCACACCATGCTCCTCCTCCTGGAGCTCACGGATGGTGGCCGGCAGCCCTGCGTGCGTCGCGACGACCCGGTCGAGCGTGAGGTCAACGTCGGCCAGCCACCGCCCGGTGGCCACGGTCAGCAGCCCACAGCCGGCCGCCCGGTCGAGCAGCTCCCGACCCGGCTCCCCGACGCGGTACGGCCGCACAGGCCGACCTGACCTCGTGACATCCAGCAGGAGACGTCCGTCGATCACCAGCGTGTCCACCCGGTCCAGGCGCCGCAGCGCCTGCCGGTCCATCACCAGCACGCCGCGCCGCCCGACCAGACGTGCCAGCTCCGCTGCGAACGCGTCCCGCCCGAGCCGGGCGGCCTTCGGGGCTGCGTCGATCAGCGGTGCCATGGCAGCCCCGAGGTCCCCGGAGGTGACCAGGCTCGAGGCGAAGGCGGCCAGGGATGCCTCCAGCGACCGCTCGGCATAGCGCTCCAGCGTGTCAGCAACGGGTTCTTCCAGCCGTGCGCCAGCAGCCTCACACGGCACGTCGCCTGGTGGCGGCTCAGCGAACAACTCGCGTTCGCGGTCACGCCAGACGACACGCCGGGAGCGGTGCTCACCGACCAGCAGGCTGCGGTGAGCGACATCGACCAACTGGCCGGACATCCGCTGCGCGAAGCCCTGGAGCACGGCGTTGCCGACACCCAGCACCAGATCGCTCGCATGAGACCCGAGTCGGCGGTCCACCTGATCGCGAAGCTGCGGGGTGGTGTCCACCAACGTCGCCAGTCGGGACAGGTCGACCGCCAGGGTCGTCGGACGGACACCCGCCGCGCGACCGGCCGCGGCACCACCGAAGCTGGCCAGGTCGGTCCCGATCTCGGTGAGCAGCCGGACCAGCGGCTCCACGTCCGCGGGGTGGCTCGGACGGTCCCGTGGGAGCCACTCCGAGAGCTCCAGCTGATCCTCGACCTCCTCGACCACCGCGACCAGTTCCTCGGTCGTGGCCCACAACTCATCGTGCGCGACCACGATCCGCGGTGGCCGGACCTGCAGCGCAGCCCATTCGACCCCTGCATGGTCCTCAAGCGCCGCCAGCATCTCGCGCTCGAACTCCGGCAGAAGCGCGCACGGCACCTCCCGGTGTTCGATGTGTGAGCGTCCGTCGCCCGACCAGGTCTGCCGTCGCCGGCCCAAGAGCGACGCCAACCGACCCTGGCCGGCCGAGCCCGGGGCTACGATGCTCATCCTCCGTCCTACCGCTGCTCTGCCGTCAGGTTCCGTGAGCCTGCCCCGCGCCGGAAGGGCAGGAGGTCACGTCTTCCCCGCGCGCCGCCGGCTCGTCGACCGACTCCGGAAGCGTCCCCCGCGCTTGCCTAGACCGTCACGTCTCCCCATGGCGTGGTTCGAAGACGACGACGGGGTTTGCGGTTGTTCGCTGGCCAGCGTGGGCGTCAAGGTTCGGCTCGACGGTGAGGAAGCGTTGCCACAGCCGATCGTGTTCCTCCCCGGTCGCGATGTGTGCGTGCACGGGACGTGGCCGTTGGTGCGCCTCTTGGACGACGGCCCCGGCGTCGGCTTGGAGGTTGAGCCACCACGCGGGATGGCCCTCCTGCCAGCCGTTCATCACGAGGGTGAAGACGTTGGGCCCGTCCTCGAGGTAGCCGACGATCACACTGCGGGCCCGTCCTGACCTCCGACCGGTCGTGGTGAGACGCAGGGCGCCCCAACCGCGCTTGTTCGACGGCGTCCACAGGAACCGGCCGCCACTGACCCGGTACAGCAGCCGGTGCACGCGCCACGCGACGCGCACGAACCACGCCGGCGGCACCCTCGGTGGTGGGGCTTTGGGGCGAGCAAGGCACGACCCTTCGTGTCGGCGGCTCCCATCGGGATCGTCGTCCCGACACCTCGCCTCCGCCAGGGTCGTTCGCACCGCTTCCGAGCCAGCGGACGCCGTCGACGTTGTCCCCGACCGGTACGTGGACGCTCGTGAGATCGATCGCCGTGGCTGGCTTCATCCGGGCGTGGTTCGAAGACCGGGGTGGCCCAGGGCCTGTCCGCACCTGGACCTGGCGGCGTAGGATGAGTAGATGAGAGCTGTCGTGTGCACCGCGTACGGACCGCCCGAGCGGCTCACTATCCGTGAGGTCGAGCGTCCCAGGCCGAGCGCGAACGAGGCGCTGGTCCGGGTGCGCGCGACCAGCGTCAACCGCACCGACGTCGCCACCCTGCACGGCACGCCGTTCTTCGCCCGGCTGGCGACGGGTGTTCGCCGGCCGAAGCATCCGATCCTCGGGTCGGAGTTCGTGGGACGCGTCGCGGCGGTGGGGCCGCAGGTGTCCGACCTGGCTGTCGGCGAGGAGGTGTTCGGCTTCAGCGGCGCAACCTTCGGCGCCCACGCGGAGTACCTCGTGGTTCCGGCGGACGGTCCCGTGGCGACGCTCCCGGCGGGGTTGTCCCACCACGAGGTCGCGTCGAGCACCGAGGGCCCGCACTACGCGCTGAGCAGCATCGAAGCCGTCGACCTCGGTGCTGGCGACGAGGTATTGGTCTACGGGGCCACCGGCGCGATCGGGACGGCTGCGGTGCAGTTGCTCAAGCACCGGGGAGCGACGGTCACCGCGGTCTGCGATCCTCACGGCACGGATGTCGCGGCGTCCCTGGGCGCCGACGTCGTGATCGACCGCAGCAGGCAGGACTTCACCCGTACCGGGGCGCGTTTCGACGCCATCTTCGACGCGGTCGGCCAGACCACCCTTGAGCAGTGCCGGCACCTGCTGAAGCCGGGAGCGCCGTACCTGTCGACGGACCTGGGCCCCGGGTGGCAGAACCTGGCGCTCATCCCGTTGACCCGATGGATCGGGGACCACCGGGTCCTCATCCCCTTCCCCACGGATGTGCGCCGGCACGTGCACGAGGTCGGTGAGCTCCTCGCCGACGGCGCCTTCCGGCCGGTGGTGGACCGCACCTACCGGCTCGATGACATCCGCGAGGCGTACCGGTATGTGCAGTCGGGACGGAAGCTCGGCACCGTAGTGGTCACGGTGCCGTGACCAGCGCCCGGGGAGCGATGCCAGACGCACACACATGGTGACGACCTCGAGGGGGGCGGTGCCGCTGCATGTGGCGGTCCCCGACGGCGCCGGGCCGGATCCGGTGCATGGTCGGCGCTATCCGCGACGTGGTCCACCGGCACGGGCTGGCGTTCGACGACGTCGGGACGACCCGGCGTTGGCTGCTGGCACGCGCGGACTGCTCCGGCCAGGTCGGCAGGATCGGCTCCTGCATGGGCGGTGGGTTCGCGCTGCTGATGGCCGCCAGCGGCGACCACGGCGCGGCCAGCGTCAACTATGGCGCGGTACCGAAGAACGCGCTGGAGGTAGTGTCGGGCGCCTGCGCGATCGTGGCCACCTACGGCCCGCAGGACCGCGTTGGCGAACCGGGCAACAACCGCCTCATGGTTTGCTGGGGGCAGGACCCAAGCTGGGCGGTCCCACCTCCCTGACTTCGCCCCGCTGCCCTGCACACCTGGTCACACGAGCGACATCATCCACGCCGGTTTGTGCCCATCCAGCAACACCCGCTGTCGAACTCACCGCGGGCTGAGTTCGAGACGGCCTCGGTGGCCGGAACGTCGATCCGCTCGCTGGTGTTGCACAAACGTTTCTTGGTCGTCTAACGTTTAGTTAGTGACTATATATTTTGCCTACACCGCAACGTTCTGTTAGACGTGTTCGCGGGAGCGGGAGGCCGTCGCGATGAGGCAGGCGCTCGGAGAGCTGCGGCCAGGCTCGATCGATCCCTTGCGCGGTATCCGGCGCCTCGCCGTGGCCGCGACAGCGGCCACGCTGCTGTTGATCGCCATGGGCGGGGCCGTGCGTGCGACGGACTCGGGGCTCGCCTGCCCGGACTGGCCCGCCTGCTACGGACGGTGGGTGCCGCCCGCTGACGTCAACCAGTGGCTGGAGCACAGCCACCGGCTGTGGGCCGGCGTGGTGGGACTGATGATCACCGCACTGGTGGTGTGGGGCTGGCGCTACCGACGTGCGGTGCCCCGGCTGTGGCGGCTGAGCACCGTGGCGCTGGTGCTGGTGCTTGTCCAGGCCGGGCTCGGCGCGGCGGTGGTGCTGTTCCACCTGCGCGCCGGGCTGGTCACCTCCCATCTGGGGATGTCGCTGGTCATCGTCGCCTGCCTGATCCTGGTGGCGCTCGCGGCACGATCACCGCATCAGCCGGCGATCGGTGCGGCCGCTGCGTCGCACCGACGCTGGCTCGGTCACCGTGCGGCGATCGTCGCGGGGCTCGTCTTCGCGCAGGCGCTGCTGGGTGGTCAGGCCACCGGACGCGGTGCGGCCTACGTCTACAACGCCGTGCCCATCTGGCTCGCTGATCAGGCCTGGACCGGCCATATGCGCGAGATACTGCACATCACCCACCGGTTCGCGGGCTACCTGGTCGCCGCGGCGGTGATCGGGTTGTGGGTCGTGGCCGAGCGACGGGCGCGACGCAGCGGGGCCGGCGCGGACCTGATCCGCCAGCTGCTGCGGCTGGCCGCCGTGCTGGTGGTGGTCCAGGTGGGTCTTGGCATCAGCAACGTGCTGACCCAGGCGACGGTATGGAGCGCGATCGCGCACCTGAGC
>JBKGZF010000183.1:0-5298 GCA_046545715.1 Nitriliruptoraceae bacterium
GGTGAGGGGTGGTCCAGCGCCAGTCGGCTCAGGCCGCTCGCGCGGTAGGTGGCGAGCTCGCTGGGTGCCTGCGGCCACGGCGGCCCCGTCCAGCCACGCGCCACCTCGGCAACGGTCGCCAGCAGCGTCACCACCAGCAGGACGCCGCCCTCGGCGGTGAGGCGCCCGATGCGGTCCATGGCGCGATCGCGGACGACCCCCGGCAGGAAGGTGACGGTGTGGATCTCGACCACCAGGTCGAAGGCGCTGATCAGCGCTTCGCTCGGTGCGAGCACGTCGTCCACCCGCCAGTCGACGGACGTGCCGCGGTGCCGCCGACGTGCCGAGCGCACCGCTGAGGGAGCGACGTCGAACGCGGTGACCGTCCAGCCGCGCCGGACGAGCTCCGCCGCGTCGTCTCCGAGGCCGCAGCCGACCACCGCCGCGCGAGACCCGGGCGGGGTGGCAACCGGCGCCTCGAGCCAGTCGACGAGGAAGGGGTGCGGACCGTCGGCCGCCCAGGGGATCCGCTCGAGGCCGCCTCGGGCGGCGGCGTAGACCGGCTCGAACCAGCCGGTGGGCCGTCCCGCCTCGAGCTCCTCGGCGATCAGGGCGTCGACGTCGAGCCGTCGACGGCGCCGCACTCAGGCGATCTCGTACTGGGCGACCTTGGGGTGGTCGACCTTGGTGGGGCCGACCTCGCCCGCCCCACCCGGCGAGCCGAGCGCGGTGACCGAGCTGTCGAAGTAGTCGGCGTTGATCGCCGTGAACTCGCTCCACTCGGACGGGACGTCATCGGCGTAGAAGATCGCCTCGACGGGGCAGGCGGGCTCACAGGCGGCGCAGTCGATGCACTCGCTGGGGTGGATGTAGAGCATCCGGTCGCCCTCGTAGATGCAGTCGACCGGGCATTCCTCGACGCAGGCCCTGTCCTTGACGTCGATACATGGCTCGGCGATCACGTAGGCCACAGGCCACCTCGTCGCAGTGCGTGCACGCGGGTTGGGGGACGCGGGGATGCGGCGCTCAGGCCTCCCAGGCGGCGACCGTCGGATGGTCGGTATCGAGCGCACCGACCGAGGCCGCGCCGCCGGGCGAGCCGAGCCCGGTGACCGAGTCCTCGAAGAACTCGGCGTTGATGGGGGTGAACTGCTGCCACTCGTCGGGGACATCGTCCTCGTAGAAGATGGCCTCGACGGGGCAGACGGGCTCACAGGCGCCGCAGTCGATGCACTCCTCGGGGTGGATGTAGAGCATCCGGGCACCCTCGTAGATGCAGTCGACCGGGCATTCCTCGACGCAGGCCCTGTCCTTGACGTCGATACATGGCTCGGCGATCACGTAGGCCACAGGCCACCTCGTCGCAGTGCGTGCACGCGGGTTGGGGGACGCGGGGATGCGGCGCTCAGGCCTCCCAGGCGGCGACCGTCGGATGGTCGGTATCGAGCGCACCGACCGAGGCCGCGCCGCCGGGCGAGCCGAGCCCGGTGACCGAGTCCTCGAAGAACTCGGCGTTGATGGGGGTGAACTGCTGCCACTCGTCGGGGACATCGTCCTCGTAGAAGATGGCCTCGACGGGGCAGACGGGCTCACAGGCGCCGCAGTCGATGCACTCCTCGGGGTGGATGTAGAGCATCCGGGCACCCTCGTAGATGCAGTCGACCGGGCATTCCTCGACGCAGGCCCTGTCCTTCACGTCGATACACGGCTCGGCGATCGTGTACGTCAACGTCGACTCCTCCGGTGCTCGTTCCGGGCCGCCTGGTGGCGATGGCGCAACTGTAGAGCACGAACCCCCGCAACGCCCACCCGGCCGAGCGAGCAGCGGGGTCCTGCTGCGTTCACCTCAGGCTCGCATACGCTCGTGCAGCGCACGGCAAGGACACCGAACCGCGATGGGGCGTCGATGAGCGAGACCGAGCGCCGACGGCCGTGGCCGCGGCTGCGACGGGCGCGCGTCCGCCGGGCGGACGCCGCCGGCAGCGATGCCGCAGCGGCGCAGGCCCCGACGGGCACGGCCGCGCTCGACCTCACCGAGGTCGCGGTCCCGGGCACGGTCCAGCGCTCCACGCAACCTCGCCGCAGCACGCGGGGGATCCTCACCGACCACCCGGTCGCCCCCGAGCAGGTGCGCTTCCTCAACCGTGAGCTGTCGTGGCTGCAGTTCAACGAGCGGGTGCTCGCGCTCGCCGAGGACCCCGAGCTGCCGGTGCTCGAGCGTGCGAAGTTCCTGGCGATCTTCCAGGGCAACCTCGACGAGTTCTACCAGGTCCGCGTCTCGGGACTGAAGGAGCAGGATGCCGCCGGGGTGACCGGCAACAACCCCGACGGGATGTCCCCGGCCGAGCAGCTGGCCGCGATCGATGCCTACGTGGCCGAGCTCGCCGAACGCCACGCCCGGACCTTCGCCGAGCAGCTGGTGCCGCTCCTCGCCGAGGCGGGCATCGTGTTCACCGACTGGGACGAGCTCGACGCCGGCGACCGCGAGCACCTCGCCGGCATCTTCGAGGAGCGCATCTTCCCCGTGCTCACCCCGCTCGCGGTGGACCCCGCCCACCCCTTCCCCTACATCTCCAACCTGTCGATGAACCTCGCGGTGCTGGTCCGCGACCCGGCCGCACCGCAGGTGCGCTTCGCCCGGGTCAAGGTCCCGCCGGTCCTGCCGCGGTTCTTGATCCTGCCCGACACACGCCGCCTGATCCCCTTGGAACAGGTCATCGCCGCCCACCTCGACCGGCTCTTCCCCGGCCTCGAGGTGCTCGAGCACCACGTCTTCCGCGTCACCCGCAACGCCGACTTCGAGGTCGAGGAGGAGGAGGCCGACGACCTGCTGCTGGCGATCGAGACCGAGCTGACCCGCCGGCGCTTCGGACGCGTCGTGCGCCTCGAGGTCGATCCGACCATGAGCGAGGAGGTGCTCCACCTGCTCGTGCGCGAGCTCGAGATCACCCGTGACGACGTGATCGCCCTGCCGGCGCCACTCGACCTCTCGGGGCTGTGGACCCTCTACGACCTCGACCGTCCGGAGCTCAAGCAGCCGGCCTTCCACGGCACCACCCAGCCTCGCCTCGCACGCGACGAGGAGTCCGACCTCGACATCTTCGAGGTCCTGCGCCGGGGTGACGTCCTGGTCCAGCACCCCTACGACGCGTTCGCGACCTCGGTGCAGCGGTTCATCGAGGAGGCCGCACACGACCCCGACGTGCTCGCGATCAAGCTCACCCTCTACCGCACCTCGGGGCCGGGCAGCCCGGTGATCCGGGCGCTGATGGACGCGGCCGCCGCCGGCAAGCAGGTCGTGGCGCTGATCGAGCTCAAGGCCCGCTTCGATGAGGAGACCAACATCGGCTGGGCCCGGGCGCTGGAGGAGGCCGGGGTCCACGTCGCCTACGGGGTGGTCGGGCTCAAGACCCATACCAAGATCGCCCTGGTGGTGCGCGGCGAGTCCGGTCGGGTCCGGCGCTACGTCCACATCGGCACCGGCAACTACAACGACCGCACCGCCCGCATCTACGAGGATCTCGGGCTGCTCACCGCCGACCCCGACCTCGGCAGCGACCTCTCGGATCTGTTCAACGTGCTCACCGGCTACTCGCAGCAGTGGGAGTACCGCAAGCTGCTGGTGGCACCGACCTCGCTGCGCCGTGAGATGCTCGAGCTGATCGAGCGCGAGACGGCCGCTGACGACGGCCACATCGTCGCCAAGATGAACAGCCTGGTCGACGCGGAGATGATCGAGGCCCTCTACACGGCCTCGCGCGCCGGCACGCCCGTCGAGCTGATCGTCCGGGGGATCTGCTGCCTGCGGCCGGGGCTGCCCGGCCTCTCGGAGCGCGTGCGCGTGCGCTCGATCGTGGGGCGCTACCTCGAGCACTCCCGCCTGTTCCGCTTCGGCAGCCCGGACCGCGGCTATGACTACGTGATCGGCTCCGGTGACCTCATGCCGCGCAACCTCGACCGCCGGGTCGAGGCGCTGACCTTCGTCGAGGACCCCGCCAGCCAGCAGCGGCTCGAGGAGATCCTCGACGTCTGTCTCGCCGACGACCTGCTGGCCTGGGAGCTCGCCGCCGACGGGCGCTGGTACCGCGTGCCCGTCGAGCGAGGGATCGACACCCACCGAACGCTCGAAGCACTCGCCCGCTGGCGGGAGTCCGCATGAGCGGTGCACCGGTCACCGAGGCCGCCGGTGGCGTGATCCTCCGCGACGGCGTGAGCGGTCCGGAGGTGCTGGTGGTGCACCGGGTGCGGCACGGCGACTGGTCGCTGCCGAAGGGCAAGCTCGACCCCGGCGAGACCGCCGAGGAGGCCGCCGTGCGCGAGGTCGAGGAGGAGACCGGCGTGCGAGCCGCCCCCGAGGAGGAGCTGCCCTCGGTCACCTACCCGATCCCGATGGGGATCAAGCACGTGCGCTGGTGGCGGATGCGGGTCGTCGACGGCGATCCCTCGCAACGGATCGCCGACGGCGAGGTCGACGCGGCGCGCTTCGTGCCCGTCGACGAGGCGGTCGGCCTGCTCACCTACGATCGGGACGTGGAGGTGCTCGAGCACGCCCGCGAACTTCCGAACCGCGACCTGCCGAACCGCGACCCAAGAGCCTCGGGAGACCACCGGTGACCCTGCTGCTGGTCCGTCACGCCGATGCCGGCGACCGTGCGGCCTGGACGGGTGACGACCGTGCGCGTCCGCTCTCGGCCACGGGGCGCGAGCAGGCGCTGGCGATCGCCGAACGCTTCGCCTCGAGCCCGCTCGAGCGCATCGTGTCGAGCCCCGCGCGCCGCTGCGTCGACACCGTCGAACCGCTCGCCACAGCGCGCGACCTGCCCGTCGAGACCGATGAGGCCCTGGCCGAGGGCGCGCCGTTCGATGTCGTCGACCGGCTGCTGCGACGGCTCGCTGCCGCGGACGTCCTCGTGTGCAGCCATGGTGACATCGTCCAGGCGACGATCACCGAGCTGCGCCGAGGTGGCATCATCACCGGACGCCCGGAGTGGCCCAAGGCCTCGACGTGGATCCTCGATGGCTGGCCGACACCGGCGCGCACCGACTACCTGCCACCGCCTGCCCTGCGCTGAGGTATGCGACGCGCCGTCCTGGACCTCGGCTCGAACTCCTTCCACGTCCTGGTCGCGGACGTCGACGGCCCGAGCGTGACCCCGGTGCTGCGCGAGCGCGACATGCTGCACCTCGGCCGCGCCGTGGCCACCGCCGGTGCCGTGCCCGAGGAGGCGCAGCACGCTGCGATCACCACCGTGCGTCACCTGGCGACGCTGGGTCGCCGCGCCGCCGCTGACAGCGTCACGGCGGTGGCCACCGCTGCCC
>JBKGZF010000184.1:0-5284 GCA_046545715.1 Nitriliruptoraceae bacterium
GCGCGCCGGCGACGATCGGCACCGTCGGGGTGCCCTGGGAGAGCACCTGCTGGTGGAACTCACGCAGGTCGAAGGCGGGACCGTCGCGGCGTTCGACCGCGGTGCGCAGATCGCCGACCTCCACCCCGCCGACGAAGTAGCTGGACAGCTGCCCGGAGCTGATCTTGGCGCGCACGAGCTTGGCCTCGGCCTCGGCCGGCTCCTCGAAGGCGGTCCAGGTCATCAGGTCGAGCGCGTCGGCGTCGGCCAGCTCCCCCGCGTGCAAGCCGACGTCGAGCAACGCGTTGGTGGCGATCCGCAGCTCGAGCTTGCGCTGGATCAGGCGGTAGTCGTCGCCGCTGACCGCGGAGATGTCGCTCTCACCGAAGCCGGCGGCCAGCGCCTCGCGCTCGATGTAGACCGCCCAACCCTCGGCGAACACCGGACGTGACAGCAGGCGCCGGGCGAGCCGCGGGTGCTTGGAGGCATGCTCAAGCTGGACGAAGTGGCCGGGGTAGGTCTCGTGGATCGCGAGCGAGCGCAGCTGGGCAGGCGTGTACTCGCGGAGGAAGGCACGCGCCTGCGCATCGCTCCAGCGCTCCGGTACCGGTGAGACGTAGAAGGTGCAGCCGTCGTCCGGCCGCAGCGGCGGGGCCTGGGTGATGAAGGCCACGGCGATGCCGCGCAGGTAGGGCGGGACCTCGGTGACGGCCAGCCGCTCGGCCGGCGGGACGTCGGTCAGCCCCGAGGCGAGCGCGAACGCCCGGGCCTCGTCGACGGCGCGGCGCGCCTCGGAGACGAGCTGGTCGCGACCGACCGCCGTCTCGGCGATCGACGCCAGGGTCCGGCGGATCCGCGTCGTGGCGTCGCCTGGTACCGGCTCACCGGGGAACCGCGTCGACCAGGTCGCGGCCGACAGCTCGGCCAGCTCCTCGCGGACCGCGCCGATCCAGGACCTCGCACGGTCCTCGATCTGGCCGGGCCCCATCGTGGTGCCGAGCCCCGAGCGCAGCGTGATCCGGTGGTGCTCAGGTCCGAGCCGCCAGTCCGCCTCCGGCTCCTCGGAGAGCTCATCGAGCAGTGCGGCGTAGGCCTCCAGGCCCTCGGCTGCCACCTCCCCGGCGTCGCGGGCCGGGGAGACGTCGACGCCGAGCTCCTCGGCACGGCGCGGCAGCTCGTCACGCATCAGCGCGACCAGTCCCGGCAGACGCTGGAGTGCGACGTCGAGGTGGGGGGCGGGCGCGGAGGCCAGCAGGCGGCCCGCCTGCTCGAGCAGGACCGGGACACGCCTGGCGCGCTTCGCGGCCGCTTCCAGCCGTCGACACTGGGCCTCGGGGCTGGAGCCCCGCCAGCGCAGCAGCTCGTGCATGCCCGCCGAGATGGTCTCCAACGCCGCGAGCGGGTCGAGCACGAACCGGGGGCGCACGTCCAGCCGGAAGCGTCGGAACGCGAGCTCCGCTGCGAGCAGCTCGAGGTCCGCGCGCGCCTCACGCTCCGCCCCGGTGGGATCCGGCGGCAACGCTGCCAGACCACGTGCCACCTCGGCATCCATGACCGCCAGGTCGCGGCTGCGCGCCGCCAGCGACTCCGGGCTGAGATCGGGTAGCTCGCCGTTGCGGTCGTCGAGCCCGAGCCGGGTCGCCTCGACCGGCTCGTGGTCGCGGACATGGTCGAGGTAGCGCAGGACCAGCTGCTCCGCGTGCTGCTGCGGATCGGCCACGGACCTGCCTTTGAGCCTGCGGTGCGGGGTGGTCACCCTGCGTCCGACGCTAGTCCGACACGGGGCAGGTCGTGCCGGTGGGATGGTCGGGCGGCGCACCCGGGTTCGCGGCGGTGGGTCGGGTAGGCTGGGCGCGCACGTCCTGGCACCCGACCACCGGTGATCACCGCCTGGTCGACACCGTGGCACCTGGCGAGCCTCCGGTACCCACCGGCAACCTGCCGGCCACGGTGACCTGCTGTAACCGACGTGCACCTGACTCGCGGGCCCGGGGAGAACACGTCGGGCCCACCGTTCGCCGACCGCGACGGCTGCCCGTCTTCCGTTCCCGCCCGAGCGCACAAGCTGCTCCTCCGCGCCGGGCCCCCACCGACCGAGAGAGACCCTGTGACCAAGACCTTCCGTGACCTCGGCGTCGCCCCCGAACTGTGCGACGCGCTCACCGACAACGGCATCGACAACCCCTTCCCGATCCAGGAGCTGACGCTCCCCCTGGCGCTCGACGGCCACGACCTGATCGGCCAGGCCCGGACCGGGACCGGCAAGACGCTCGCCTTCGGGCTGCCGCTGCTCCAGCGACTCGATCCCGACACCAAGGCCACCCAGGCCCTGGTGATCGTGCCTACCCGCGAGCTGTGCCTGCAGGTCCACACCGATCTGAGGATCGGCAGCGCGCTGGGGCTGACCACCACCACCGTCTACGGCGGCGTGGGCTACGACGAGCAGATCGAGGCCCTGACCGGCGGCGTCCACGTGGTCGTCGGCACGCCCGGCCGGCTGCTCGACCAGCTCAACCGCGGCAACCTCGACCTGAGCAACGTCACCCAGCTGGTGCTCGACGAGGCCGACGAGATGCTCGACATGGGCTTCCTGCCCGACGTCGAGCGTCTGATCGAGGCCTGTCCGAGCGAGGGACGGCACACGATGCTGTTCTCGGCGACGATGCCGACGCCGATCGTCAAGCTCGCCCGGCGCTACATGCATCATCCGACCTTCACACGCGCCGATCACGAGCCGATCCAGACCGTTCCCGAGGTCACCCAGTACTTCCTCCAGGTCCACCGCATGGACAAGCCCCGGCTGCTGGCACGGATCCTGCAGTCGCGCGACCGCGGCGGGGTGTTCGCGTTCGTGCGGACCAAGCACATGGCCGACCGGCTCGTGCGTGAGCTCGAGGAGCTCAACACCCCAGCTGTCGCCGTGCACGGCGACCTGCGGCAGGAGACCCGCGAGCGCAACCTCGAGCGCTTCCGGTCCGGCAAGGCCACCGTGCTGGTCTGCACCGAGGTAGCGGCCCGCGGCCTGGACGTCTCCGGTGTCAGCCACGTCGTCAACTACGACTGCCCCGACGACGACAAGATGTACCTGCACCGCATCGGGCGCACCGCTCGAGCCGGTGAGGCCGGGGTCGCGATCACCTTCGCGGAGTTCAACGAGGTCGACCGCCTCAACGTGATCCGCAAGGCCGTGGGTGCGAGCGACAACCCCATCGAGCAGGTGTTCTCCACCTCCCCGCAGCTCGACGAGTGGTTCGACCTGCCCCCCGAACGGCCCTGGGACCACCTCTCCGACTCGTCCAGCAGCCGCTCGAGCACATCCAAGCGCCAGGGGCACTCCGACGGTCGGCCCAAGAGCGGTCGCTCACGTGAGGGACGTGGCGGCGGTCACGACGCCGGTCGCCGCTCCGGCAAACCCGACACCGGTAGCGGACGCAAAGACAGCGCCAAGCGCACCAGCCGCGACACCGACCGGGACACCGACCACGGTCCTCGTACCGGCGACGAGGCCACTACGACGCCCCGCACCCGCACGCGCACCCGTGCCCGGACCAACCGCACGGCCAGCAGCGGCGCGGGCGACGCTGACCAGCGCGCACAGGGTGGCGACAGAGCCAGCGACAGCACCGATCGCTCGCGTCAGACCGACACGCAGCCCGAGCAGGGCGGTGACGCCGCGGCATCCAACGGCGGCAACGAGCGCGCCGGTGACGAGCGCCCCCGAAGCAGCCGTGATCGTGGCCGCGGCGGGCAGACACGCGTCGGCCAGAGCCGCGGCAGCCGCGGCAGCGGCGGCAGGGGCAAGAGCGGCGGTGGCAAGAACAGCGGCAAGGCGAGCAGCGGCGACCATCGCAAGGGCAGCGGTGGGCGCGACCGCCATGGCGAGTCGACCCCGGCCAGCACGCAGGTCCGTGCTCGGGGCGAGGACGCCCGCGGTGAGGGCCAGCCGCAGCTCGCCCGCCGGGTCAAGGTCGAGCACCTGCCCTGAGCGCGACGAGCGTCGGCCGCAGGGCTCAGCTCCCCCGCGTGTGCGTCGCGGCTCGCCGGCAGCCGCCAGCGCACACGCCGCGGCTGCGGTGCGGCGGGCCGGCCACCCCCGCGTCAGCCGCGCCCCTGACGCCGCTCGAGCAGGACCTGCAGCGCCTGGCCGGTCCTGAGCTCCAGCCAGGCGTAGTGGTCGCAGGCGGGACAGCGGCTGCACAGCCGACGCCGGAACGGATCGACCACGAACGGCGGCACCAGCAGCCGCGCCAGATCGCCCACGGTCAGGCTCAGCCGGGCACCGCAGCGCCGGCAGCGTGCATCCACCGGCCGGCTCGGCGCGGCCACCGGCGAGGTGGAGTACAGCGCCTCCTTGCCCTGCCGGTCACGACCACGGTGTCGCGCTGCCCGCGTCGGGCCTGGGGGCGCGATCCGGTCGAAGGACGACGAGGTCGAGCCCGGCCGCCGTCGGGCCGGCCCACCACCTCGCCGCTGCGGGTCGTTCACCCCTCGACCTCCGCCGCAGCGCCGAGCACCGCGTCGCGCTGCTCCTGGGACCAACCCGCCGCCGCGTCGAGCTCGGGCTCGGCGGGCAGGCCGAGCAGCTCACGGGCGATTCGCCCGGTAGGCGGCCGCCCCGGGCACGTCGGTACCGGCACCGATCAGCGAGGTCCCCACCGTCGGTGACTCGGCGAAGCGCACCGACCTGCGCACCGGCGGCCCGATCAACGGCAGCCCGTAGCGGGCCAGCAGGTCGGCCAGGACCTCCCGCGAATGGCGGGTCCGCGCGTCGAACAGGGTCGCGACGACACCGCGGATGTCGAGCTCGCGGTTGGTCAGTCGCCGGACGTCCTCGATCGTCTCCAGCAGCTGCGCGACGCCGCGGTGCGAGAGCGTCTCGCACTGCACGGGGATCACCACCTGGTCCGCGGCGGTCAGCCCGTTGATGGTGAGGACGCCGAGCGACGGTGGGCAGTCGATCAGGATCGCGTCGTAGCTGTCGAGCAGCTCCGCGAGCTGCCCACGCAGCAGGTACTCGCGCCCGGTCCGTGACAGCAGGGTCACCTCCGCCCCGGCGAGGTCGATGTTGGACGGGGCGAGGTCGACCTCGTCGTGCTGGATGATCGTCTCGGCCAACGAGCTGCGCCCCACCACCGTGTCGTTGAGCGACGGCTCGATCGCATCAGGGTCGTAGCCCAGCGAGAACGTCAGGCACCCCTGGGGATCGAGATCCACCACGAGCACGGCCGCGCCGAGCTCCGACATCGCCGAAGCGACGTTGAGCGTGGTCGTCGTCTTGCCGACCCCGCCCTTCTGGTTCGCCACC
>JBKGZF010000185.1:0-5276 GCA_046545715.1 Nitriliruptoraceae bacterium
GGGCGACCAGCCCGAGCACCAGGACGTCGCTGGCCGTCCCGTCGAGCTCGCCGGCGCGCAGGGTCAGGCTCATCCGCACGCTGTCCACGCTACGGTCCAGTCGATCGATCTCGTGGATGGCCTGCCCATCACGTCGTCGCCACGCGTCGATGCCGTGCCGAAGCACCTCGGTCGCCCTACGACCCAGCTCCTCGAGCTGCTGACGGACCGGCTCGGGAAGCACGCGGGCGTCGAGCTGCTCGACGGCCGCCGCGACGTGGCTCATCAACCTCGCTGAGCGTTCGACGTCGTGGACCAGGCGTAGGACGGCCACCAGTCGCCGCAGGTCGCCGGAGACCGGCGCGTCACGGGCGAGCAGGCGAAAGCCCTGGTCCTCCACCCAGCGGCACACCTCCGCCACCGATCGCGCCCGTCGTTCGGCCTCGTCACGACGGCTGTCGTCTGCGGCGAGGAAGGCCCGGGTGACACCGGGCATCGCCTCGACGACGCTCAGCGCGGCGGTGACCAGCTCCTCGTCGACCGCGTCGAGCCGCGCCCGGTAGTCGCTGCGCAGCTCAGGCTGCCCGGCGTGCTGCCCCGAGTCAGGACCGGGGTCGAAGCTCACATCCATCCCTTCCGGCGTCTGGAGGATCGCGGCCCTGCTCATGGCCCGAGCGGCGGCATCGGCTGACCGGATGCGATCTCGCGGCGCTCGTCCGCCCCGATCGCGATGATGCGACCGTAAGCCAGCTGCACTGACGCTCTCTGTCGCGGCGGTGAACGGCGGGTGAACGCCGACGGCCACCGTGCTTGCCTAGTAGGGAACGGCCGAGTACCGCCGGAGCTTGGTGAGCTGATGGCGGGCTCGGATGACCCGCACCGTGCCGGACTTGGAGCGCATCACCAGCGACTCGGTCGTGGCCCCGCGTCGGTCGAAGCTCACCCCCCGCAGCAGGTTTCCCTGGGTGATGCCGGTGCACGAGATCGAGCTGTCCTCCGCGCGCACCAGGTCATCGGCCGTCAGCACCGCGTCGAGGTCGTAACCGGCCTCCAGTGCAGCCCGGTGCTCGGCGTCGGTGCGTGGCCACAGGCGCCCCAGCATGGCGCCGTCGAGCGCCTTGACCGCGCAGGCGGTGATCACGCCCTCCGGGGTCCCGCCGATGCCGTAGAGGACGTCGACCTGGGGACGATCCGCCCAGGCGGCCACGATCGAGGCCTCGATGTCACCGTCGGTGATCAACTGCAGGCGTGCACCGGCCTCGCGGACCTGACGCTTGGCCTCCTCGTGCCGATCGCGGTCGAGCATCACCACCGTGAGGTCACGCACGTCGCGCTCGAGGACCTGTGCGATCGCCTCGAGGTTGTCCTGCAGCGGCCGGTCCAGATCGATGACGTCAGCCGCCTCGGCCCCTACGACCAGCTTCTCCATGTAGACGCACGGGCCCGGGTCGAACATCGTGCCGGCTGGTGCAGCAGCCATCACCGCCAGCGACCCGGGCCGCCCCTCGGCCAGCAGCCGGGTGCCGTCGATCGGGTCGACGGCGATGTCGACCTCGGGCGCATCGGCGCTGCCGACCGACTCGCCGTTGTAGAGCATCGGGGCCTCGTCCTTCTCCCCCTCCCCGATCACCACGGTGCCGTTGACCTCCACGGTGTCGAGCACGGTGCGCATGGCATCGACCGCTGCCTGGTCGCCGGACTCCTTGTCCCCGCGCCCCTGCCAACGGGCGGCTGCCATCGCGGCTGCCTCGGTGACCCGCACGATCTCCATGGCGAGGTTGCGGTCCGGCTTCTCTGCGCTCACGTCCATCCCCCGGCACGAGGCCACGTCGCTCCGCTGCGAGCCTACTTGGCCCGCTCGCGCACGGTTCGGCGGATACCGTTCCCGCCGATGTCCGCTGCCTCGCGCGAACGCCTCAGACGGCTGGTCCGGCGCCCCAACGCCGATCCGGCCGAAGCAGCGCTGCTGTGCTGCGCCGAGGTCGAGCCGCACCTCGACGTCGACGCAGCCCTGCTGCGGTTCGACGCACTCGCCGACCGGCTGCGCGGCGACGGGCTCACCGGTGACCAGCCACGCTCGGCAGCCACCGAGCTGGCACACGAGCTGGCCGGGCAACAGGGCTTCTGCGGCGACCCGGGCCACGCCGGCGACCCCGATCACGGCCTGCTCACGCGGGTGCTCGAGACCAAGCGCGGGCTGCCGATCACCCTGGGGATCGTCTACGTCGCGGTGGCACGGCGACTGGTGGTGCCCGCCTTCTTGGTCAACCTGCCTGGCCATGTGGTCGTCGGTGTGGGTGACGACTCACCCCCGGTACTGATCGACGCGTTCAACGCCGGCCAGCTGCTCGACGAACAGGCGGCTGCGCACCGCGTCGAGCAGACCACCGGCGGACGGCTGCCCTTCAAGCGCGCCATGCTGCGGCCCGCACCGACCGCGATGGTCGTGCGACGCCTGCTCAACAACCTCACCCGCGACTTCGAGCACACCGACCGGCTCGACGATGCGCTGTGGACGGTCGAGCTCAAGCTCCTGCTGCCGAACCAGCACCCCAACGACCACCGTGAGCTCGGCCGGCTGCTCCACGGCCTCGGACGCTACGACGAGGCGGCGCGGGCCTACGAGGCGTTCCTCGCGGCCACCTCGGACGAGGCACCGGGACGCGACCAGGCACGTCACGCCGCGATCGACGCACGTGCCCGCATGAACTGAGCGGCGCCCGCGACCCCGGCCGAGAAGCTCGCGGTCGAGGAGGTTGCGCTCGGTAGCACCCGGCTGGGAAGGGACCGCTCAGAAGAGGTTGGCCGCGTGCTCGGCCAGGGGGCTTCGCACGCCCTTGGTCAGGCTGATGTGGCCGAACAGGGGGCTGCCCTTCATCTTCTCGATGAGCGCGGCCATCCCGCCGTAGGGCGAGATGTAGGGGTTGTCGACCTGGCCGAGGTCGCCGCAGAAGACCACCTTGCTGCCGCTGGCCATGCGCGTGAGCACGACCTTCAGCGCGGAGAGCTCGATGTTCTGTGCCTCGTCGACGACCACCAGCTCATCGGTGATCGAACGTCCGCGCAGGTAGGTGATCGCCGCGAGCTCGAGCTGGCCGCGATCGAGCAGGGACTCGATCGTGGTCTGCAGCTGGCGGTGCTCACGGGCGCTGCCGCCCCCGGACGGGTCGCTGCGCAGCAGCGCGTAGAGGTTGTCGTGGACCGCGGCCATCCACGGCGCGAGCTTCTCGTCGAGGTCGCCGGGGAGGTAGCCCACCTCCTGCTTGCCGACCGCGATCAACGGCCGATAGACCGCCAGGCGCCGGTAGGCGGGGGTCTCGAGCACCTGCTCGAGACCCGCGGCCAACGCGAGGAAGGTCTTGCCCGTGCCGGCCATGCCCATCAGCGAGACGCACGGAACCTCGGGGTCGAGCAGCAGGTCGATCGCGAAGGTCTGGCGCACGTCACGAGGGGCCATGCCGAACGCCTGCCGGTGACCCGCGACCCGGTGGAGGGTGGCGGTGCCGTCGTCGGCGACGTCGATCACCCGCGCCAACCCGGACGCCGACCGTCCCGAGCGCAGCACGAGGCACGCGTTCGGCCACAGCGCCGGCGCGCCACCGACGGTCGTCGCCGCCGCGGTGAGCTGGGCCTTGCCGTCGGCGTGCAGGTCGTCGAGCAGCTCGTGGTCCACCTCCAACTCGACGATGCCCGTGGCGTGCTCGTCGGCGCGAGCGGTGTCGGCGAGGTAGTCCTCGACCGTGACGCCGAGCTGCGCGCCCTTGATGCGCAGTGCCGCGTCCTTGGTGACCAGCACCGCCCCCAGCCCCATCGCGACGCTGAGGATGCGGTGGTCGGCCTTGCCACGGTCGAGGTAGGGCGGCAGGTCGACGTCGACGTGGTTGGACTCGATGCGCAGGGTGCCGCCGGAGGGCAACCGCAGCGGGTCACGCAGCCCGCCGCCCGATTCGACCCGCAGCTCCTCGATCGTGCGCAGCGCCAGCCGGGCGTTGCGACCGACGTCATCGAGCGCGGTCTTCTTGCGGTCGAGCTCCTCGATCACCACCAGCGGCAGGACCACCTCGTGCTCGTCGAACCGGAACAGCGCGTGCGGGTCGGCGAGCAGCACGCAGGTGTCGAGCACGTAGGCGCGAGGTGCGGACGGGTCAGGGACGGCGGTCATCGCTGGCTCCCGGGCAGGGCGGGGACCTCGGCGGGGTCACGGCCGCCGCACGGCTGCGTCGACCGCGGGTCGAACCTAGCGCGGGAGGTCGCCTCCACCACGCAGGCCGAACGACCCGCTCCACAGCGGCGACCAGACGGCCGGCCGCAACCCCGCGAGCTAGCGGCCGTAGCGCCGGCTGCGCCGCTGGTAGTCACGCAGCGCGCGCAGGAAGTCGATGCGGCGGAACTCCGGCCAGTAGGTGTCGCAGAAGTAGAACTCGCTGTGCGCCGACTGCCACAGCAGGAACCCCGAGAGCCGGATCTCACCGGAGGTGCGGATGATCAGATCCGGGTCGGGCAGGCCGGGGGTATAGAGGTGTGCGCCGATGTCCTCGGGCGCGAGCGTCTCGGCCACCGCATCGATCGACTCGCCGGCCGCGGCACGCTCGGCCAGCAGGCTGCGCAGCGCGTCGGTGATCTCCTGGCGGCCGCCGTAGCCGACCGCCACCTGCACGCGCAGCCGGTCGTGGCCGACGGTCGCCTCCTCCGCCCGCTTGAGCGCGAGCCGGGTCGACTCCGGCAGCAGATCCAACGCGCCGACCGCGGTCACGCGCAGGCCGCGCTCTGCGGCCTCGTTGGTACACGCCAGTCGCTGGACCGTCTCCTCGATGATGGTGATCAGCTGCCCGACCTCCGCATCGTCGCGGGTGAGGTTCTCGGTGGAGAGCAGCCACAACGTGACGTAGGGGATCGACAGCTCGAGGCACCAGTCGAGGAAGGGCTGGATCTGCCGAGCCCCGGCGAGGTGCCCGTCCGCGGCGTCCCGCAGCCCGTGCTCAGCGGCATAGCGCCGGTTGCCGTCGAGGACCACACCGACGTGGGTGGGCATCGGCCCACCGGCGAGCTCCCGGGTGAGCCGATGCTCGTAGAGGCGGTAGAGCAGATCCGTCGCAGCCATCGTGCCGCCGATGCTAGTGCTCGGCGCTCGTCCTCGGCGGATCTGCGACCGTTGGAGCCGCTGCCTGCCCGTGCAGCACGTCAGTGGTGTGGTAGGCTCCCTTCCAGATCGCCCGGACGCCATGTCCGGGCGTCCTTCGTGAGGCCCCCGTGCGGCGTGCAACCGCGCTGCTCTTCACCCCAGGCCCACCACACCC
>JBKGZF010000186.1:0-5264 GCA_046545715.1 Nitriliruptoraceae bacterium
ACGTCTGACCGCTCACCGCTGCGACGGAGGGCCGGCTACCCACGCGGTCGCAGCCGGGCGGTGAAGTGGCGCAGCATCGCCGGCTGCGAGGTGATCTCCAGTCCACGCAGCTGCTCGGCCCGTGCCGCGACCTCGGCGAGGACCTCGCCGACGTAGTCGACGTGGCTCTGGGTATAGCTCCGCCGCGGCAGCGCCAACCGGACCAGGTCGTGCTCGGCCGGCTCGTCGGGGCCATCGGGCCGCGTCCGGCCGAACATCAGCGTGCCGATCTCGACGCCGCGTACGCCACCGGCGAGGTAGAGCTCGCACGCCAACGCCTGTCCCGGGTACTCGTGCGGCGGGATGTGCGGCAGCAGTCCCCGGGCGTCGAGGTAGACCGCATGGCCGCCCGGCGGGCGGACCGTGGGTATGCCGGCGTCCCAGGCGAGCTCGGCCAGGTACTCGGCGGTGCGCACGCGGTAGGCGAGGTAGTCGGGCTCGGTGACCTCGGTGAGCCCCTGGGCCAGCGCGTCGAGATCCCGGCCGGCCAGCCCTCCGTAGGTCGGGAAGCCCTCGGTGAGGATCAGCATCGCCCGGCACCGTTCGGCGAGGTCGGGATCGTCGAGCGCCAGCACCCCACCGATGTTGGCCAACCCGTCCTTCTTGAGGCTGATCCAGCACCCGTCAGCGAGGCGGAACAGCTCGCGCGCCACCTCTCGCGGGATGCGCTGCTCCTGGCCCGGCTCGCGCTGGGTGATGAACCAGGCGTTCTCCGCGAAGCGCGCGGCGTCGAGGAACAGCGGCAGCTGGTGGCGATCGCAGACCTCGCGCACCGCCCGGACGTTGGCGAGCGAGACGGGCTGACCGCCGCCGGAGTTGTCGGTGACGGTCAGCGTCACGCACGGGATGCGGTCACGTCCCACCTCGGCGATCGTCGCTTCGAGCGCGTCGACGTCCAGATCGCCCTTGAACGGCAGCTCCGCGGTCAGGTCACGCGCGGCTGGCGGGATGAGGTCACGGGCTTCGGCCCGTTGGTACTCCACGTTGGCACGGGTGGTGTCGAAGTGGCGGTTGTTCGGCACGACGTCACCGGGACGCACCAGCTCGCCGAACAGGATCCGCTCGGCGGCACGTCCCTGGTGGGTCGGGATCACGTGCTCGAAGCCGGTGAGCTCGCGCACGACCGACTCGAAGCGGCGGAACGACGCTGAGCCGGCGTAGGACTCGTCACCACGCATCAGCGCCGCCCACTGCTCACTGGACATCGCGCCGGTACCGGAGTCGGTCAGCAGATCGATCAGCACGTCCTGCGAATCCAGGCCGAACAGGTTCCAGCCCGCGGCGTCGAGCGCGGCCTGGCGCTGCTCGCGGTTCGTGGTGCGGATCGGCTCGACGACCTTGACGCGGAACGGCTCGATCACGGTGCGCATCAGCGGCTCTCCTCCCCCGGGCTCGCCGACGACGCGCTGTCGCCGGCCGACGCCGCTGGCTCAGGGCTGCGGGTCGGCCACATCCCCACCACCAGCGTGGCGCCGAGGGTGATGCCTACCACGGACCAGCCCACGACGGGCACCGCCGGCGCAGCCAGCACGCGGCTCCCGCCCACCGCGGTCAGCATCACCCCGAGGTTGAGCGCGACCGCCCGGCTGCGCGCCCCGACCTCCAGACGCTCGCGGATCACGTCCCGCGCCTCGGTGGTGCGCCCGCGCAGCATCGGGGCGAGGTAGACCAGCGTCGCCGTGATCGCCTGCGCCAGCACGCCGGCGAGCGCGACGACCCCCAGCGCGTCCAACCACGACCACCTGCCGCTGGCCACCACCAGCACGTCGGCGGCGATCACCGCTGGCAGCCACAGGCACACCCCGAGCACCAGCGGGCGCGCCGCGGTCACCCGTGCCCGCAGGACCGCGCGGAACACCGGGGCGCACACCAGGCCGGCAGCGACCGCGTAGACGGCGAACCCCGTACCAGCCACCAGCCGCGCGATCCAGCCGTAGGGGGCCTCGAGCCCGGTGAGCAGCAGGACGAGCACCCCCACGGTCAGCCCGGTCGCGCCGTGCCGCAGCGCGCGGGCAGCCCGGGCGTCGGCGCCCGGCTCGATCTGACAGCGCGCCATCGTCGGGCCGAAGAACACCAGCGTCGCCAACAGCGTCAGCGCACCCCAGCCGAGCACGTTGGCATGGAGGTGGGCCAGGCGGGTGGGCAGGTACCAACTGCCCGCGACCACCCCCGTGCCCAGCAGCGCACCGAACACCGCCCCGTGGACGAAGGCACCGTGGGCGCGCTCGTAGATCCGCACGATCCAGGCGAAGCGCGCGCCGAGCGCGGCACGACGCATCCGGCGCAGCCGCAGGTAGGCAGCGAAGACCGCACCGGTCACGATCGTCGCACCGACGGCGAGCAGCGGCAGCCAGCCCGTCGGCAGGCCGACCAGGGTCAGCACGATCCCGAGGTTGGTGACCAGTGGCCACCACCAGGCGCGCTCGCCCATCGTGCGCGTGACGGTGCGCGAGAAGTGCTCGCTGAAGGTCAGCACCAGGTTGGTGAGCACCCCGAGGGTGAACAGGTGCACCGCGAACCACCGCCCACCGGGAAGCGGCTCACCGACCGCCAGCCACACCGCCAGCAGCAGGGCGTAGACCAGCGCCAGGGCGATGCTCGGGGCCGCCGCACCGAACGGCGATCGACCGCGCGGGCGCTTGCCGTGACCGGGCGGGAGCAGGGGCAGGGACGGGGAACGCTCGCTCACGCAGCCACCTTCACCGATCCGCGCCGGCCACGTCGAACGGAGCGGATGGTCAGGACGACGAACAGGGCCAGGGCCGCCACGTTGCCGTGCAGGGCGACCTCGCGCCACGGCACCGAGCCTGCCAGATCGGCGCCCACGCGCAGGGCCACCGAGACGTGGAGCACGACCAGCGGGAGGTACGCGCTGCGCTGGAAGGTCAGCGGCGTGCCCAGCACCGCGGGCACGATGATCGGGGCGTGGCCCATCACCATCGAGAGCACGAAGCCGACGAACAGCGAGTGCACCAGCGCATCGTGCAGCAGCGGCCCGACCGCACCGAGGCCCATCGCGGTCCACAGCAGCCCGCTGATCAGCATCCAGACGTAGGCCGCGAGCAGGCAGGCGGCGATGAAGCGCGTCAGGCCCGGACGGTGGATCGTGCGCCGGGCCAGGTCGTAGCGCGCCAGCCAGGAGACCTGGCCGATGAGCCCGAGCCCGCCGAGCAGCAGGCCGGTCGAGCGCCAGAACGGCGCCAGCGCCACGCCCACGACGAACACGCCGACGGCGACCAGGAACCGCCGTCGGCTGCGTGCCGAGGGCAGCGTCAGCCGGCTGAGCTCGAGGCGCTCGCCGACGATGGTCAGCACCAGGAAGCCCGCCAACAGCGGGGTGATCGACACCGGCCCGAGGCCGGCCAGCCACAGCCCGGCCGCCGCGACCCATGCCGCCGCACCGAGCGCCATGATCTCGAGATGAGGCTGGCGGCCACCTCGACGTAGCAGCACCAGGTAGGTACCCACGACCACCAGCCCGCCCAGGAGCAGCAGCACGCCGCCCACCGGCCGCAGCACCGGCAGGACCAGGGTCGCGGCGCCGGTCAGCGCCGGTGCGAGGTAGCCCCAGCGCGCCCCCAGTGCGACGGCACGCTCCAGTGCGATCACGGTGCCGAGGAAGCCGAGCACCATGATCACCGCATGCAGATCGGCGGTCACGAAGCGGTGCTCGATGCCCGCGCGGGCGAGCCCGGTGTAGACCCCCAGCAGCAGCCCGACCGCACCGAGCAGCAGCAGGCCGAGCCGGTGACGCGGCAGCCGCACCATGGCCTGACCAGCGTCCGTGGACGATCCGGTTCGTGCACCGAGGGTCACGATCGCCTCATCGCGGGTCGAACGCCGTGCGGCGGAAGATCGAGCGCGGGCGGCCCGGGCCGTCAGGGGGCTCGGTGTCGTGCTCGACGAGCCCCACGATCTCCAGCACACCGAGCTGGCGACGCACGGTGTTGCGGTGGACACCGAGCTCGCGGGCGAGCTCATCGACGCCGAGCGGCGCCGAGGCGACCTCGAGCCGCTCGAGCAGCGCACGCCGCACCGGGTTGGACAGCACCCGGTCGAGCATCGTCTGCTCGCTCACGGGGTGACCTCCAGGGTCCCCTGCATCGCCTCGCGATGGCCGGGGACGCTGCAGTAGTAGGTGTAGGTGCCCGCCTCGAGCTCGATCGAGCCGGTGACCACCTCACCGGGGTTGGCGACCACGACCTGCGCGTCGCCCGCCTCCTCGATCACCAGGTCGTGGACGACCCCACCGACGTTGTCGAGGGTGAGCTCCACCTCACCGGGCGCGGCGGCCAGGCGCTGCGGCTCGAAGTACATGTCGCCGGCCTCGACCCGCAGGCTGCCGTCAGCGGCGTCGGTGGCCGACGACGCAACGGTGCCACCGCCGGCACAGCCGGACAGCGCCAGCACGGTGGCCGCGCCGGCGAGCAACCGCCGCGACACCCCGGTACGGACGGCCGTGGACATCGTGGCAGCTCCTCGCTTCGGTCCGGTAGGACGACCGCCGAGCCGGATCGCGGGGTCGGTCCTGCAGTAATGTTTTGTAACATACTAATCGTTAGCTGTCCAACGCACGGATGGTCAGTGCGCGAGCTGGACCTCGCGCTCGCCGGAGCGCCGCATGGCCCGTACGAGCACCACGGCCACCACCGGTGCCTGCAGCAGCCCGAGCGCGACCACCAGCCGGACCAGCTGCGGCGGCCACACGGTCGGGAACCCGGCTGCGACGAGCATCGGCAGCTGGACCAGCCCCTGGTGGTAGAGCACCGAGGCCGAGCCGATCCCGAGCGCGAGCACCCGCCCCGAGTCGACCCGCAGCGACCAGACGGCACCACCGATCCCGCCGATCAGGAAGATGGTGGTGTGCAGCAGCCCCGAGAGCTCGTCCAGCGGGTCGGAGGGCCAGGCCAACAGGTCATCGACGAGCTGGATCAGGTTGGCACTGGCCACGACCGCCACCGTCCAGGCCGCCGGTCGGATCATGTCGGCGACCGCGGTCCGGCGCAGGCCGAGCAGGGCCGGGACGACCAGCACCGCCGCGAGCAGCAGCCACGGCAGAGGGCTCGGCGGATCCTCCCAGCGCAAGCTGCCGCTCAGCTCGTGGCGCTGCCCGTCCACCTCGAAGGGGATCGACCAGCGCTGGAAGACCCCGGCGTCATCACCGGCCGTGCCGATCACGCCCACCACCCGCATGTCCATCAGCAGGCGGGCGAACGGTCCAGTGG